>JANNEX010000014.1:0-6409 GCA_031379155.1 Rubrivivax sp. | reverse complement strand
CGCGAAGATCACGCCACGCACGCGCGGGGTCATGGTCTGCAACCCCAACAACCCCACCGGCGCGCTCTACCCCGACGCACTGCTGTTGCAGATCATCGAACTCGCCCGCCAGCACCAACTGGTGGTGTTTGCCGACGAGATTTACGACAAGACCCTGTACGACGGCCACACCCACACGGCCATGGCCAGCCTGGCCGACGACGTGCTGTTTGTCAGCTTCAACGGTCTGTCTAAAAACTACCGTTCCTGCGGCTACCGCGCTGGCTGGATGGTGGTGTCGGGCGAAAAGCGCCATGCGCGTGACTACATCGAAGGCCTGACCATGCTGGCCAGCCTGCGCTTGTGTGCCAACACGCCCGGGCAACTGGCGATTCAGACCGCCCTGGGCGGCTATCAAAGCATCAAAGACTTGGTGGCGCCGGGTGGGCGCTTGTGCAAACAGCGGGATGTGGCTTACGAGCTCTTCTCGCAAGTCCCGGGCGTGAGTGTCGTCAAACCCAAGGCTGCGCTGTACATGTTCCCGCGCCTGGACCCCAAGGTTTACCCAATCGCCGATGACCAGCAGTTTGCTTACGAACTGCTGGCTGAACAGAAGGTGCTGATCGTGCAAGGCACGGGCTTCAACTGGGTTGCCAACGACCACTTCCGCGTCGTCTTTTTGCCCAATGTCGATGACCTCACTGAAGCCATCAACCGCATCGAAAAATTCCTGGCGAACTACAGAAAACGGCACTCTGCATGAAGCCCATCCAAGTCGGCCTGCTAGGCATAGGCACCGTCGGTAGCGGCACCTTCAAAGTGCTGCAACGCAACCAGGAAGAAATCCGCCGCCGCGCCGGGCGTGGCATCGAGATCACCATGGTCGCCGACCTGGACACCGCGCGTGCGCGCGCCGTCGTAGGCCCCGATGTGCAGGTGGTGTCCGACGCACGCGCCGTGATTGCCAACCCGGCCATCGACATCGTGGTTGAACTCATCGGTGGCTACGGCATTGCACGCACGCTGGTCATGGAAGCCATAACCGCAGGCAAGCACGTGGTCACGGCCAACAAAGCCTTGCTGGCAGTGCACGGCAGCGAAATCTTCGCCGCCGCGCGCGACAAAGGCGTGGTGGTGGCCTTTGAAGCCGCGGTGGCCGGTGGCATTCCCATCATCAAGGCGCTGCGCGAAGGCCTGACGGCCAACCGCATTGAATGGATCGCCGGCATCATCAACGGCACCACCAATTTCATCCTGAGCGAGATGCGCAGCAAAGGCCTGGACTTTGCCGTCGTGCTCAAAGAAGCGCAGCGCCTGGGCTATGCCGAAGCCGACCCCACCTTCGACATTGAAGGCATAGACGCCGCGCACAAGGCCACCCTGATGAGCGCCATCGCATTCGGCGTCCCGGTGCAGTTTGCCAAGGCGCATGTGGAAGGCATCACCGGCTTGCAGGCCGTCGACATCCGCTACGCTGAACAGTTAGGCTACCGCATCAAGCTGCTGGGCATCACCAAGCGGCGCGACGACTTGCGCACGGCGGCCATGCCCGCCGGTGGCATCGAGCTGCGAGTCCATCCGACGCTGATCCCGTCAACACGCCTCATCGCCAACGTCGAAGGCGCCATGAACGCCGTGGTGGTGCAGGGCGATGCCGTGGGCGCCACCCTGTACTACGGCAAGGGCGCGGGTAGCGAACCCACGGCCAGCGCGGTGATTGCCGACCTGGTGGACATCACGCGGCTGCACACCGCCGACGCCGACCACCGCGTGCCGCACCTGGCCTTCCAGCATGGCAGCCTGCAAGACACGCCTATCCTGCCCATCAGCGAAGTCATCACCGCTTACTACCTGCGCCTGGTGGTGGCGGACAGGGCGGGCGTGCTGGCGCGCATCACCGGCATCCTGGCCGAAAACGACATTTCAATCGACGCCGTGTTGCAGCGCGAAAGCGCCGAGGGCGAAAAGCAGACCGACCTCATCATCTTGACCCACGACACCGTGGAAGGGCGCATGACGGCGGCGCTGGCGCAGATGCAAGGCTTGCCTACGGTGCTGGCGCCCATCGTCAAGATTCGCAAGGAAGAGCTGAATTGACCGCCCCCACGCATCCGGCACACTGGGCACCATGAGCAACACTTCGCCCACATTGGAAGCGCTCTTCAAAGCGCTGGACTTTGATCGGCCTCTGGACATTGACAACCCCGCAGACCGCAGCCTCTACGTGCCTGATCTGCACCGCTGCAATGGCATCAACCCCATTGATGAGCTGCGGGGAAACATCGAAATCTCAGACCGCCCTGGTAGCTGGTTGTTCACCGGGCACCGCGGCGTGGGCAAGTCGACTGAGCTGCGCCGCATGGCGCACGAATTGCGCCAGCAAGGCCATCTGGTTGTCGTGGCCGACATGGGCGAGTACCTAAACCTTGCCGAGCCCATCAACACCGAGTTGCTGCTGCTGACCATGGTCGCCGCCTTGGCTGATGGAGCCGATCAGTTTCTGGGCGGCGAGCGGCTGGGCGCCAGCTATGCGCAGCGTCTGTGGTCCTGGCTCAGCAGCACTGAAGTTCAGCTCACGGGCATCGACGCCCAGCTTGCTCTGGGTGACACAAAGCTCAGCTTCAAGACCTTGCTCAAAGAGAACCCCGAATTCCGCCAGCGCGTGGTCAAGGCCGTCACGGCGGCAGTGGGCCGCTTGTTCTCACAGGCCAAAACCTTCGTCAAACAAATTGCCGACGAAGTGGCCGTGCATTCGCACTACGGCGCGGACAAAAAAGTGGTGCTGATTTTGGATTCGCTAGAGCGCCTGCGCGTCACCGGCGCTGACGCCGAAGCCTGCTACGACGCCATCCAGCGCACCTTCGACGTGAACGGCGACTTTCTCAAGCTTGAGCACATCCACGTTGTCTACAGCGTGCCGCCTTACTTGCCATTTCTGTCGCCGCGCATTGGTTCGTACTTTGGCGTGGAGGTCTGCACGTTGCCGCATGTCAAGGTCTTCACCACGCCCACTGATTTTTCGGCCGTGCACCCTGTGCAGCCTGATGCAGCGGGTGTCGCACTCATCGTGCAGAGCGTGCTGAAGCGTTTGCCTGCGGTGTTGGACCTGATCCCGCGCCCGCTGCTCGAGCGCTTGGCGCTGGCCTCCAGCGGCAGCGTGCGTGACTTCTTTCGCCTGCTGCGCTCGGTGGCAAGCAAGGCGCGTGTCTCGAATGCAAAACTGCCGCTGGCCGACGACACCCTGGTGGCCATGGCCGAGCAGGTGCTGCGCAATGAAATGCCCCTGGCCGAAGACGACAAGACCTGGTTGCGGCTGGTGCGCAAGACCCACGGTACGGGGCTGGACAGCATGGACAACCTGCACCGTTTGGCGCGGCTGTTTGACAGCGGCCTGATCCTCAACTACCGCAACGGGCGCGAGTGGTGCGAGGTGCACTACCTGCTGCACGAAGCCATCGCGGCTTGAGCACGGCGTGAATACGGTGGCCCTGCCCGCCGCGCTGCCGGCCGACGAGGTCTGGCGCGAGATGCGCCTGCACATGGAATGGAGCGAGCGGCTTAGCTTGATCTTCTTGTTTGCCGATAGCGGCGCGGCATTGGCACCTATTCGTCAGTGGGCCGACGATGCCTGGCAGTGGCGCACGGCGCCCATGAAGCTGCTGGCACCCGCCGCTGCGGTGACCGCAACAGCGGAAGTGATGGGCGGCTTGCAGTCGCACTTTGATGCTCTGCCCACTGTGCGCGCGCCGGTGTGGGTGGAGATACTGGCCCAGGCTACCGAGACACAAGCCTGGGACCGCGCACGTGCTGAATGCCTGGCGCGGCTGAACGAAGCGCGTGAATGGCTCACCGGCACCTTCAAGCGGCCGCTGGTCTTGTGCCTGCCCAAGGCCTGGCTGCGCGAAGTGGGGCATGTGGCGCCAGACCTCTGGCATGTGCGGTCCTTTGTGGCCACGGTGTTGTCTGCCGGCACGCAGGGCCCTGTGGCGCAAGCCGCCAGCGCCGCGCCTGCCCAGGCCAGGCTTGGTGACACAGCGCAACTCGAGCCCTTGCGCCTGGCCCTGGTGCAGGCACAGGACCGCCACAAACTTCAGCCGGGCACCGACACCTTGCGCGACCTGTGGCACGCCGAGGTCGAGTTGTCGTCGGCATGCCTGGAGGCTGGCCAAGTGGGTCTGGCGCTGCAATGGGCGGCCGAGGCCTTGACGCACGTGCGAGAGCTGCGCCAGACTCTGGGCGACAGCCCGCAGCTGCTGCGCGACCTGTCGGTCGCACTGAACAATGTCGGCGATGCAGAACGCGACGCCGGCCGTGGCGAAGCGGCGCTGGCGGCTTACCGCGAAAGCCTGAAACTCCGACGTCAGTTGCGCCAGGCGCTGGGCGAGGGCCCGCGGTCGCTGCGCGACCTGTCAGTCTCCCTGGAGAAGCTGGGCAATGCAGAAGGCGACGCCGGTCGTGCCGAGGCGGCGTTGACGGCTTACCGCGAAAGCCTCGAACTCAGGCGTCAGTTGCGCCAGAGGCTGGGCGATAGCCCGCAGGCGCTGCGTGACCTGTCGGTCTCACTGGACAATGTGGGCGATGCAGAGCGTGGCGCAGGCCGTGGCGAAGCGGCGCTGGTGTCCTACCGCGAATGCCTGGAACTCAGGCGCCAGTTGCGTCAGGCGCTAGGCGACAGCCCGGAGGTGCTGCGCGACCTGTCGGTCTCGACGGACAAACTGGGCGATGCGGAACGCGACGCTGGCCGTGGCGAAGCGGCGCTGGCGGCCTACCGCGAAAGCCTGGAACTCAGCCGCCAGTTGCGCCAGGCGCTGGGCGACAGCCCGCAGGTGCTGCGCGACCTGTCGATCTCGCTGAGCAAGGTGGGCGATGCGGAACGCGACGCCGGCCGTGGCCAAGCGGCGCTGGCGGACTACCGCGAAAGCCTGGAACTCAGCCGCCAGTTGCGCAAGGCGCTGGGCGACAGCCCGCAGGTGCTGCGTGACCTGTCGATCTCACTGAGCAATGTGGGCGATGCGGAACGTGACGCCGGCCGTGGCGAAGCGGCGCTCGCGGCCTACCGCGAAAGCCTGGAACTCAGGCGCCAGTTGCGCCAGGCAGTGGGCGACAGCCCGAAGGTGCTGCGCGACCTGTCGATCTCACTGAGCAAGGTTGGCGATGCGGAAGGCGACGCCGGCCGTGGCGAAGCGGCCTTGGCGGACTACCAAGAGGGCCTGGAACTCAGCCGCCAGTTGCGCCGGGCGCTGGGTGAGGGCCCGCAGGTGCTGCGCGACCTCTCGATCTCACTGGAGAAGGTGGGCGATGCCCAAGGCGACGCCAGCCGTGGCGAAGCGGCGCGGGAGGCCTACCGCGAAAGCCTGCAGTTCAGGCGTCAGTTGCGCCGGGCGCTGGGCGACAGCCCGCAGGTCCTGCGCGACCTGTCGGTCTCACTGGAGAAGATGGGTGATGCAGAAGCCGACGCCTGCCGCGGCGAAGCGGCGCTGGCGGCCTACCGCGAAAGCCTGGAACTCAGGCGCCAGTTGCGCCAGGCGATGGGCGACAGCCCCCAGGTGCTGGATGATCTGGCTCTGTCGTTGCAGAGGATTGCAGCCAACGCCGCCGTGCCTGCGCATGAACGCCACGCCGCAGCGAATGAAGCGCTGCGCCTTCGGCAGCAACTGGTGGCCGCCTTGCCGCTTTCTGAGAAGCACCGCCTGCGGCTGGAATCTGCGCAGAAAATCGTCGACCGCCTGCCCGGCGCCGCAGCTGGCTGACAATTGCCCCCTCACAGCAAACCCTGCATCTTGAAATACATCAGCACCCGTGGCGACAAAAGCGAACGCGCCTTTTGCAGCATCCTGCTCGAAGGCCTGGCGCCCGACGGCGGCCTGTACCTGCCCACGCACTACCCCAAGGTCGATGGCGCCACGCTGGCACGCTGGCGCGGCCTGTCCTACGCCGACTTGGCGTTCGAGATTCTCAGCCTCTACATAGCCGACATCCCACCGGCCGACCTCAAACGCCTGTGCGCAGCCACCTACACCGAAGCCATCTTCGGCACGCCGCAAATCACGCCGCTGAAAAAACTGCAAGACGGCGTCTACCTGCAAGCGCTGTCCAACGGCCCCACGCTGGCCTTCAAGGACATGGCTATGCAGTTGCTGGGCAACTTGTTCGAGTACGAGTTGGCGCGGCGCGGTGAAGAACTCAACATCCTGGGCGCCACCAGCGGCGACACCGGCAGCGCGGCCGAATACGCCATGCGTGGCAAGCGTGGGGTGCGCGTTTTCATGCTCAGCCCACATGGCCGCATGAGCCCTTTTCAGCAGGCGCAGATGTTCAGCCTGCAAGACGCCAACATCCACAACATCGCCATTGAAGCTGTGTTTGACGACTGCCAGGACATCGTCAAAGCGGTCAGCAACGACTTGGCCTTTAAGCGCCTGCATCACAT
>JANNEX010000820.1:0-8745 GCA_031379155.1 Rubrivivax sp. | reverse complement strand
CAAGTCGGGGTCAGCAAAGCCACGCCGCAGCCGCAGATGGGCAATGCGCCGCAGCTCTGGGTACAGGCGCTGGAACAGCTGGTCCAGGGCTTGGCTGTCGCCGGCGCGCGCGCTGTGCAGCAATGCAGTGATGTCGCCCATCGGATCGCTTTGGTCCCCCGCCAATTCACCCGTTCAGTCACTCGATAGTAGCGGTGAGCACGGGCCAATGCCTGTCTGCCTATCCCGTACATCGGCCACCGCCCCGCCACCAACCCAGCGTAAAGCCCGCCGTAAGCCCCGCCGCGAACACCGCCGCGAACCCCACCAAGGCTCGACACAGACCGGCCGCTGGCGAAATCTTCGCAGCCCTGTCCGCTTTATCGCCCAGACCTCGTTGCGCGGTGTAAGGACCGCTGAATTGCGCGCGTCGCGCGCGGTGCATGGTCTGCAAACAATTTTCAGTCTGGGGAAGTCGATGAACCACTTTGTATTGGCATGCAGGGCAAGCACACTCACCCTGGTCGCCGGCCTGTACCTTGGCGCTGCGCAGGCACTGCCCATGACGTATGAAGGCAGGGTGTCCGTCGGCCTGGGTGCCGTCGTCTCAGTGGCTGGAGCGCTCACCAACACACCGGCCAGCTATCAGGTGCAGGTGGGCGGTGATGTGGCGCAGTCCGTCGCGCAGGCGGCGAATGGCGGCAGTGTCAGGTCGACGGCGACGGCACAGCTGTTGCTGTCAAGCGCCATGACTCAACTGCTCTATGCGGTGAATCTGGTCGGACCCGCCGGGCCGGCCGTGCCGGTGCGTGTGCTGGCCAGTGGGTTTGCCGACGGCAGCGGTAACCACGCCGATGCATCAGCCTACTTCTTGCTCAACGCGCTGCCGCAGTTGCGCGGCTTTGCCACCTACCACGGCCTGAGCCAGGTGCGCTCAGCGTTCGTCATCGACAGCGTGGTCATGCTGACCCCCAATACCGACTATCTGGTCAGCCTGTTGGCCACCGCAAGCGCCGGTTCGCCCTTTGAGCACGGTGCTGATTTTGCTGAAGCCTTCGTCGACCCGCAGTTCATCGTCGATGCCGCTTTCGCCAACCTCTACACCGTGACGGGCGTGCCCAGCGTCGTGCCCGAACCCGGCAGCGCGCTGCTGTGCCTGCTCGGGTTGGCCGTGCTTGGCGCTGCCTGGCGGCACAGCCGACGGGTCCGCGCTGGCCAGCGCTCGTGGCTTCAAGCCTAGCGCTACTGCTGCTGGCCCTGCACTGCCGTGCCCGGCCGCGTCGACCGCCCTATTGGGCAACACAGCGTCACGTCCAGTCGCATTTGCACGGGCAATCCTCTTGGCGATCTGATCGACGTCCTGCGCGCAGCCTCAGGGTGCGATGAACGCGTTCTCAAACGCCCACTTCAGTGCCGCGCACTGATTGCTGCCATTGCCGGCATAGTTGCCACCGGCCGAGTTTGCGTTCAGCGCCACCTGCACGCCGTTGAAGAACTCCATGTAGCAAGCACCCAAGGGGCCGCTGACGGTCAGGTCGCCACCGTGGCTTCGATAGTTGCCGTACAGGCCTTTGCTCGCGGCGTAGTTGTTGCCGGGGTCCATCCAGCCGAGGTAGTTGAGGTCCATCAACTGGCGCGAGGCGGGTGAAAGGATCAGGTTGGTGTAGCGGCGAGTCGCCATCACACCCAGCAGTTCTACGCTTGACAGGTACCAGCCACCGCTGCCGCAGCGCGTGATCCAGTCACCGGGCTGTATGCCCGACTGCCCATTGCTGGGGAAGGGGTAGCCCAGCGTCGGTGTGGGGTCGCTGGGCACACAGCCGCCCTGCACAAAGCCGGTGGGCGCGAAGGCGTAGTCGCGCACGGTCTCGATATAGAGACCGGCGATGACCTCGTCAAAGGGCGCGAAAGGTATGAGCGATGCAATCTGATTGACGCCATTGGCGCCATAGCGCAGGTAGGGAATGGCGACACGGAACATCGCAAAGTTCGCGTTTTGGTAGGTAAAGACCGCCTTGTCGGCTGGAACAATGCCTGCGGCTGCGTAGTTCTGCAGGTCCGCATAGCGATAGCTGGTGTTCAGGTTCGCGTTCAGCCCACTGCGGTGAGTCAGCAGCTCACGAAAGGACAACTGCTGCGGGCCGGGGACGGGCCCGATGCCAGCGCCGAGCACCCAGTTTGCAGGCAACCACGCGGCGATAGCGCTGTCCACAGACACATTGCGCTCCTCCAGCAGCCGCAGCAGCACCGTCGCGGTGAGCGTTTTGCTGATGCTGGCGAGGTTCATCTCTTTGGTGGCGACCTGTGAGGTATTGGGCGGGTTGGCGTTGGTGCGTGCCAGACCCGTGGTGCCGAACACGCTTGAGCGCGCCAGCACCCCGTCGCGCGCGATCGCGTACTGATATCCCACTGTCTGCTGGCCGAAGGCATCGTTGAGGTTTGACTCGAAGCGGTCGAGGTTGAAAACCGGGATGTCTCCGACCTTGATGCTGGGTCCGAAGCGGCCGAAGGCGTGCAAGTAGTTGCCACGCAGCATCAAGGCCAGACCATCTTGGAAGGCGTGTGCAGCGGCATTCAAACGCTGGTTGTCGACACCGCCGGCGCGCGCACGCCTCAGCCCGTCGGCGGCCAGCCGCGCGGCGGCCGCAGTCAACTCCGTCATCACCTGAGTGGCCCAAACCGCCTCGGGGCTGTGGCGGCGCACCGTGTCGCGCGCAGCTGACATCAGCTTCACCGCTTTTTCGAGCTTTCGCAGACCTCCCGCAAAGTCGGTGTGGACCTGCACCATCTCTTTGTGCGCCTTGCTCGCGGCCTCTTGCGACAGCCGCGCATGGCGGGCGAAGTCCGGCTCGTGTGGCGGTCTGGCCTCGTAAGCGGCCAACCAGCGATCAAGCGAATCCAGCGTGCGCCGCAGGTCGTCCCACGCCATCGGCTCGCCAGGGGCCTGGGTCGGCGGATTCGCCGCTTCGACAGGCTCGCCGCTGGACCGTCCGCTGCGCAGCGTCAGCGCCACCCGCTCGGCGGTCGCCGGGGCCGAGAAGGGCTTGCGGACGTGATGCCTGTGTGCGCGGTCTGTCGACCCTGCGTCTGCCGACAGTGCCTCTGCGGACCCTGCCTCTGCCGACAGGGTCGGCAGAGGCGTGAAGGCCAGCATCGTTGCCATGAGGATGAACGCGGCGGCGCTTGCCGCCACCCCCGATGCGCGAGGGCTAGGGCCAGGGCTTGATGGTTTGGACTGCCGCAGGTTTTTCATGGCCTGCGTGCGAGTGCGGCCAAGCCCAGCAGCAGCAGCAGCAGCGCCAGAGTCGGGGGTGCGCTGACTTGGTTGACAACATCGCCAGGGCGCACCGCCACCGCCCGCAGCGTGGACCCGTTAGCGCCGGTGGTATCTTGTTCGCCGTCGAACATGCTGAATGTCCACCTGAGCCCAGCAAAGCTGTCAGGGATGGTGCCGCTCCAATAGTTGAACGAATGCACGTTGACGAACATGGCGAAGTTGGCGATTTCCTGAGCCGTGTCTCCCGTGGCATCGTGTACCGACTCACCCGCGTTGCCTCCCAGATCGGCGTAGAAGAGGTGTCCCATCTCGCTGCCTGTGCAATTGAATCCGAGGTACTGCGTGGGGAAGCCAAAGCCGGGTTCATGGGTGGCGCTGCACGAAGCGTCAGGCTGTCCAGTGCTGGGCAGCCGCCAATCGTCATAACCGCCATAAAGGAGCGCCTGCGCCCAGTCGTGCGCATCGGGCTGCGTCATGCGGCCAAAGGCGGCGTAGTTGGAGGTCTGTGCGTAGTTCCAGTCAGACAACCAGGTGATGTTCAGCACATCGTCGTAGACCATGCCGCCACCACGGTTGATCAACGCCGCTTGCGCCCCTGTGGCCACCGCCAGGGCGGCAACTGCGGCCAGCCCTGCCCCCTGGCGGCGTGTTGAGATGGCTGCCGCCAGCAAGGCCAGCAGCGCCAACCAGGCCGTGGAAGGCAGCGGCAGCAGCACGGCAGCGCCGACGCGGATGTCGTCCAACCAGGCGAAATTGCAGCTACTGTTGACGCCGCCGGCGCCACCCGACGGGCAATCGAACAAGCCCATCACCTGGCCCTGCGAGGCGCGCAGGCGCACCTCATCGAAGTCGCCGCCGGCAAAGCCAAACCAGCTGCCGGTGAATGTGGCGGCAAGCGTACCGCTGAGCACCACCACACCGTCGTCAGCCAACTCAAAGTACAGCGACTGCGGCGGCGTGATCCAGCCCGAGCCGCCGAAGAAGGAAAGTGCCTCGAAGTTGGCGCCGCCCACCAGCCGGATGCGCGTCCAGCCGTTATCCCCGGCGTCGGGATACCACGAGCGGCCGTTGCCCAGGCCCGACGCACTCCAGATGTCGTTGCCGCCATCGCTGTTGAGTTGCTGGATGCGGATGCCGTTGGTGTTGCGGCCGATGGCGCCGTTGAACAAGTCGGGCGCGTCTTCGAAGTCCATCACGCCGCTGGGTGCGGCCACGATGTCGGCCAGATGCACGCTGGCGGCTTGTGCGGTGAAGGCCAGCGTGGCCGCCAGGGCCAGACCGGTCAAAAAGCGCGGGGTGCGGTTCATTGGGGGGGCTCCATTCGGGTCGGCGTGGTCGGTGAAAGGTGCAGTGCTCTCGCAGTGAGCGTCACGCTAGCTGTCGCCCCGACCCAAGTCATGACAAAGCTCTGACAACTGTCTGATATCTTCAATGATCGAAGGGGGTGGTTTGGACAAGAGCGCCGCGCAGCTTTGGTTTTTCGGCCCGTTTGAGCTGGACGTGCAAGAGCGGCGGCTTTTGCGCGATGGCCAGGTGCTGCCGATCACGCGCAAGGCATTCGCGCTGCTCAGCGCATTACTTAGCCGCCCGGCAACATTGATCACCAAGACCGAGTTGTTCAGCACCGTCTGGGCCGGCAGCGTGGTCACCGACGGTGCCTTGTCGCGCGCCGTGCGCGAATTGCGCGTGGCGCTGGGCGACGACGCTGCCCATCCACGTTATATCCAGACCGTGCATGGGCTTGGTTTTCGTTTCGTGGCGCAGCTTTCAGACCGGGCCTGGCGCCACAACGGGCCAGTGAAATCCTTTGCACCCACGCGCTGGTTGGTGGGTCGCGAATCCGAGCTGCATCAGTTGGACAAGGCCCTGGGCGCAGCCCTTGCCGGCCAGCGCCAGTGGGTGTTTGTCAGCGGCGAGCCCGGCGTAGGCAAGACCGCGCTGGTCGAGGCCTTCATGGCCGGCCACGCCGGGCGCAGCGATCTCTACTTGGCGCAGGGCCGCTGCATCGAGCAGTACGGCACACGTGAGCCCTACTTGCCGCTCCTGGAAGCGCTGGAGCAACTGGCCGCTCAGGTCGGCGCTGACCCCCTGCGCCAGACGCTGCTGCGCTACGCACCTGCCTGGCTGGCGCAATTGCCCTGGCTGGCCCATGCGGCTGAGCCTGCTGCGCTGCACCCTGCATCGCCCGACACCAGCGCGCTGCGCCTGCTACGCGAGCTGGCGCAGGCCCTGGAGGTGCTGGCGAATGAGCGCACCATCGTGCTGTGGCTGGAAGACCTGCACTGGAGCGACCCCTCAAGCCTGGATGTGTTGGCCTTCCTGGCCGGCCGGCGTGACGCTGCGCATTTGATGGTCGTGGCCAGCTTTCGCCCGGGCGAGGCACAGGCGGGCGACAACCCGCTGCTCGGTTTGATCCAGGAACTGAGCCTGCGTGGCAACGGTCTCAGCTTGCCGCTCGAAGGTCTGAGCCAGGACGCTTTAGCCGGCTACCTGCTGATGCGCTTTGATTCTTCGCCCGCACTGGCCTTCGATGAGCTGGCGAGCTTCATCCACCACCGCACCGAGGGCAATGCACTGTTCGCCGTGGCCATGGTCGATGACTTGGTGCGCAGGGGCGATCTGCTCGAGCAAGGAAATGGCTGGTGCCTGCGCTGGCCGGTCCCCGAGCTGGCCACCGGTTTACCCGACAACCTGCGCCAACTGATCCAGCGGCAATTCATGCGCCTGAGCGAAAGCCAACGACGCCTGCTGGAAGCGGCTGCGGTGGCCGGCACTGAGTTCGCGTGCGCCTCGGTAGCCGCTGCGTTGCAGATCGATGTCGACCAGGTGGAAGACCGCTGCGCGGAGCTGGCCAGAAGCGGGCGCTTTTTGCGTGCCCGACCCAGCCTGATCTGGCCCGATGGCAGCCTGTCGGGCGCCTTCGGGTTCGTGCATGCGCTGTATTGGCAAGCGCTGCTTGACCAGGTCTCTGAGCGGCGCCGTATGGACTGGCAACACCGCATCGCCCTGCGCCAGGAGCAGGCCTTTGGTGAGCAGTGTGCACAGATCGCCACCGAGCTCGCGATGCGCTTTGAAGTGGCACGCCAGCCGGAGCGCAGCATTCACTACTTGCAGTTGGCCGCCACATCGGCCTTGGCGCGCTGTGCCTACCAAGAGGGCGTCGATTCGCTGCACCACGCCTTGAGCATCGTGCGCCAGCAAGCCGCCAACACTCATCAGCGCCTTGAGCTGCATCTGCTGCTGTCACTGGGTGCGGCGCTGATGGTCACACGGGGCTATGCCGCAGACGAAGTTGAAGCGACCTACCAGCGTGCCTTGTTGCTGTGCCGTGGCTGCGGCACGCCGGGTGAACTGGTGCGCACTTTGCGGGGCCTGTGGAATGTCTCCTTCATCCGCGCCCAGCTGGCGCATGCGCACGGCTTGGCTGACGAGTTGATGGGGCATGCCAAGCACAGTGGCAGCCTGAGTCAGGTCTTTGACGCGCATGCCAAGCTTGGCCAGACCTGCATGCACCGGGGCGACTTGAGGTCGGCGCAAATGCACCTGGAGCGAGCCCTGGCGCTGCCGCTGTCGGCCACCGACTCTCTGCGCCAGCGCGAGACGCCACGTGTCGTGGTCTATTTGGCCTTGGTCTTGAGCTTCACCGGCCAGCCAGCGCGAGCGCTGGCACGCTGCGAGGAGGCCTTGGTGCTGGCTGGCCAGGGCGCCAGCCCGCATTCCAAGGCCTACATCTTGGGCTTCGTCTGCTTGGTCTACCTGATGCATGGCCAGAGCGCGCAGGCGCTGGATTTGGCGCGCCAGCAAAGGGCCTTGAGCATCGAACATGGCTTGCCCTTTTGGCGCATCTGGAGCGAGTTTTCGCAGGGCGCCATCAGCAGCCAGCTGGGCGAGCATGAACGTGGCATCCAGACCATGGCCAAGGCCATCGCCGCCTTCGGTGCGATGGACGCCGAATTGGGCGTGACGTACTTCCTTTGCCTGAATGCGCAGGCCTGCCTGAGCGCAGGTCAACGGGTCAGCGCACGCCAAGCCTTGGAACGCGCCATTCACATGTGCGCCCGCAACGGCAACGCCTACGCCGCCGCCGAGTCCAGCCGTCTGATGGGCGAGATCACCCTGGCTGAGGGCGCCACGGCAGCCGCAGACGACGCGGCCCTGGTGCACTTCGAGCATGCGCTGGAACTGGCCCGCCAACAAGGCTCCCGCTACTTTGAGCTGCGTGCCGCCATCAGCCTGTCGCGCCTGTGGGTGCAGGCTGGCCAAGTGCAGCGCGCCATTGATCTGCTAGCACCGCTGTGTGCGGCTTTTGCTCCAGGCTCGGACACCGCCGATCTGCGCCTGGCGCGCTCGAGTCTGAGCCAGTGGCAGCGCCAGCGCTGACGCCAGCGCGGCGATGGCTGATCAAGGGTAAGCTCGCGCGGCGCTCGATATTGCAGCCCATCATGAACACTTGGACCTTCAAGCTTCCTGTCAGCCTGGACGAATCGCTGAACGAGGCCAGCCAGCGTGCGCAGCTCACCAAATCAGAGCTGGTGCGGCGTGCATTGGCCGCCTACCTGGGCCGCGAAAACGCGGTTGAAAGCCGTGCCCCTTCGGCGCTGGTGCAGGCCGGTGATTTGGTCGCTTGTTTTGAAGGTGGGTCTGCCGACCTGTCGTGCAACCTGCGCCATCTGGACGGTTTTGGCCAAGCGTGAGCGCGCTGGCCAGCGTGTTGCTTGACACCGGGTCCTGGATGGCCCTGCACTGCAAAGACGACAACTTCCATGCCTGGGCCAAGGCCGAGTTTGGCAAACTGAGCGGCCCGCTGTTGACCTGCGAAGCGGTGGTGGCCGAGACCTGTTTTTTGCTGGCTCGCGGTGGCCACGACCCTGCCAAAGCGCTGGCCTTGGTGTCACGCGGCGTGGTGCAGGTGAGCATGTCGTTGGCGGAAGAAATCACCTCCGTGCAGGCCTTGTTCGAGCGCTATGACAACGTGTCCGCGTCGCTGGCCGATGCTTGCCTGATGCGCATGAGTGAGCTGTATCAACGCTGCCGCGTGTTCACGCTGGACGTTGATTTTCGAATCTACCGCCGCCATGGCCGCCGGGTCATTCCTTTGCTGACACCGGTTTGAACTCTGCGCCAGCACAGAAACAAACAGGCCGCCAGCAGGCGGCTTGGGTGGTGCACGCTGACTCAGCCCGATCTCAGCTCAAACTCAGGCCTGAACGCGACGGCGCCGCACCACACATCCCAGCCATCCCAGCCCGGCCAGCAGCATCGCCACGCTGCCCGGCTCGGGCACCGCAGCTGCAGTGGCCACTTGCAAGCTGTCCAGCGCCACCATGTCGGATGGGTCGATGCTCACCGTCATGCGCGTGATGTCGTTCCCTGCGGAGGTGAAGCCCACAAACTGCCATTGCGCCGGGTGCGGAAACGCCAACTCAAAAGTGCCCATCGCTGCATTCGCAGCGCCTTACAAGGTGACGCTGTTGCCTGCGAACTCTGAG
>JANNEX010000802.1:0-1905 GCA_031379155.1 Rubrivivax sp. | reverse complement strand
CCGACTTGATGCAAGACGTGCTGGACGCCTGGACCTGGGTGCACGACCAAGGCCCGGCGCTGCTGGGCGTGGACCCCAAGCGCATGGGCTTGGCGGGCACTTCGTCAGGCGGCTTCCTGGCCTTGGTGGGCGGCCTGCGCGCCGCACCACGGCCGCGCGTGGTGGCCTCGTTCTGGGGCTTTGGCGACATGACCGGCACTTGGGAAACCGAGCCCAGCGCGCACTATCTGAAGCACCCGGTGCGGGTCAGTCGCGAGCAGGCCTGGGCCGGCGTGGGCACACAAACCGTGAGCGAAGAAGACACGAGCAACGACCGCAGCGCTTTCTATCTTTACTGCCGCCAGCAGGGCTGCCTACCGCTTGAAGTGAGCGGACACGATCCTGCGCTTGAGCCCGCCTGGTTTGACGATTGGTGCCCACCGCGACGGCTGGCCGCCCACTACCCGCCCACACTGCTGGTGCATGGCAGCGACGACAACGACGTGCCTTGTGACGAGTCGCGCAGCATGGCCGCAGCCTTGGCCGCCCAGGGTGTCGAACATCAACTGGTGGTGGTGAGCGGTGGCGGACATGGCTTGTCGGGCATCGATGCATCCCGCGTCGCCGAGATTGAAAGCACCGCCGCCGCCTTCATGTTGGCCCATCTGCGGTGAACACCCGCTTTCGCTCACTCGACGTCTTTCGCGGCGCCACCGTGGCGCTCATGATCCTGGTCAACAACCCCGGCAGCTGGAGCGCGCTGTACCCGCCGCTGGCCCACGCGCCCTGGCATGGCTGCACGCCCACCGATTTGGTGTTTCCGTTTTTCCTGTTCGCCGTGGGCAATGCGCTGGCCTTTGTGATGCCCGCGCTGCAAGCCGCTCCAGCCGGCGTGTTCTGGCGGCGTATCGCCAAGCGCACGCTGCTCATTTTCGCCATTGGCCTGCTGCTCAACGCCGCGCCGTTTTTGCGCTGGGACGCCAGTGGTGAGTTGGCGGCGCGCAGCTGGGACACGCTGCGCGTGATGGGCGTGCTGCAACGCATCGCGCTGTGTTTTGGTGCGGCCGCCGCCATCGTCTGGCTGTGCGGGCGGCGCGGCGCGCTGTGGGCCGCCGCCGTGCTGCTGTTGGGCTACTGGGCGGCCTGCCACGTGTGGGGCGCGCCGGGTGAGCCTTTCAGTTTGCAAGGCTGGTTCGGTACCGCCATAGACCGCGCGCTGCTGGGCGACGCACATCTGTACAAAGGCGAGGGTGTGCCCTTCGATCCCGAAGGCCTGGCCAGCACCGCGCCGGCCATCGCCCAGGTGCTGCTTGGCTGGTGGGTGGGCCAGATGGTGGTGGGTGGGCGCATGGGCACCGAGCTGATTGCGCGGCTGTGCCTGTGGGGCGCGCTGCTGCTCTTGCTGGGCTGGCTGTGGCAGCTGGACATGCCGCTGAACAAAAAAATCTGGACATCCAGCTACGTGCTGCACAGCACCGGCTTGGCCATGCTGGGCTTGGCGCTGCTGATCCAGGTGGTGGACATCCGCCAGCGCGCCTCTGAACAACGCGGCTGGGTGCGCTTCTTTGAGATATTTGGCAAGAACGCGCTGTTTGTGTTTGTGCTCAGCGGCCTGGTGCCGCGCGTGTTGGGGTTGTGGCGCTGGCAGGTCGGCACCGATGCCCAAGGCGCGCCGGTCTGGACCAGCCCGCTGCTATGGATCTACCACACGCTGTTCGCTGACATTGGCAATGATCCGCGCCTGGGCTCGCTGCTGTTTGCCTGCGCCAACCTGCTGCTCTACGCTGCGCTGGCCTGGGTGTTGGACAGGCGGCGCATTTACATCAAGGTGTGAAGCGCATGGCCCAGCGAGACGCGCGAGTTGACGCCTACATCGCCACTGCCGCGCCCTTTGCGCAGCCACTGCTGGTGTTGATGCGCAAGGCC
>JANNEX010000788.1:0-2823 GCA_031379155.1 Rubrivivax sp. | reverse complement strand
CGCGACCGCGGCTTCTGGGGCGAACTGGGCTACCGCGTCGAGCGTGCCTTGCGCAACAAAGACCTGGCGCTGAGCCAAGAACGGCAACGCCTGGGCCACTTCCTGGCCGCCATTGAAGCGTCGCCCAACGGCGTTTTGCTGCTGGATGAGGGCGATCAGATCGAGTGGTGCAACTCGGTGGCCGCCGAACACTTCAGACTCGACCCCCTGCGAGACCGTCGCCAGCGCGTGACCAACTTGGTGCGCTCGCCCCTCTTCGTGGCCTACCTCCAAGCGGGCCAGTTTGACGAGGCCGTGGTCTTTGCCGGCCCCAGCGGGCACTGCACGCTGTCGGTGCTGGTGCGGCCTTACGGGGAAGGCACCAAGCTGGTCTTGTCGCAAGACATCACCGAACGGGAACGTGCCGAAGCCATGCGGCGCGACTTTGTGGCCAATGTGTCGCATGAAATTCGCACGCCGCTGACGGTATTGGCGGGCTCTGTGCAGACGCTGGCCGATTTGCCTTTGAGCGCCGACGAACAAGCGCGTGTGCTGGCCATGATGGGGCAGCAGGCCAGCCGCATGCAGGCCCTGGTGGGCGACCTGCTGACGCTGGCCCAGCTTGAAGGCAGCCCGCGCCCGGGCAGTGATCGCTGGACACCCGTGGCGCCGCTGTTCGAGCGCGCTTGTGCCGACGCACTGGCGCTCTGCGCCGGCCGGCATTCGGTGAACACCGTGGGTGGCGACGATGCTGAACTGGCGGGCAGCGAAAGCGAACTGCTCAGCGCCGTGGCCAACTTGCTGACCAACGCCGTGCGCTACACACCAGCCGGCGGCGAGATCACGCTGCGCTGGCGCTGGTGCGCTGACGGCAGTGCTGCGGTTGAGGTCAGCGACAACGGCATCGGCATTGCGCGTGAACACCTGCCGCGCTTGACCGAACGTTTCTACCGCGTCGATGGCAGCCGCTCGCGCGACACCGGTGGCACGGGGCTTGGCTTGTCCATCGTCAAGCACGTGGTGCAGCGCCACGGCGGCCACATCACGGTCGACAGTGAACCCGGCAAGGGCTCGACTTTTGCGCTGGTGTTCCCGGCCGTGCGCGTGCGCCGGCTCGTCAAGGTTGGCGTCGAAACACCTGCGTGAGTTCGTCGCGTTCGGTGGGCCGGCGCACCTCGGCCACAGGCTGCCATCCGGCGGGTGGTGCGGGCGCAGGCTTGGCACGTGTCACGCGCAGCAAATAGGTGCAGCTTGAAGCGGTGGCGGCGTTGGCGCGCGCGTCCACGCGCCAGCGGCCGAAGTGCTCCATGGCCGCCACCGTGGCGGGTGAGATGCCCGGTGCGGCAATGCAGGCGTCTGGCGGTATCTGCGCCGCCAGCCTAGTCACAAAGGGCCGTGCGCTGCGTGCGTAGTCCAGCAGCGGCAGCCACAGCGTCATCAGCAGCAGCCAGCACAGCGCCACACCACCGGCAGGCAGCACCAGGCTCTTCCACAGTGCCTCCTGGTGGCGCCCGGTGCGCCAACGCACGAGAGCCACCCAAGCCCCACTGGCAGCCAGCGCCAGCACCAGGGCTAAGGCTGAAAATGAGGGCTCGAAGCCGGGCGCCAGGCGCGCCACGTTGGCTGCGGGCTTGGCCGGCACGCCCCACTGCATGGATGCGTAGATGACCCAGATGGTCAGCGCACACAGGGTGAAAAAGAACATCGAAAACCAGTCGATGGCTGCCGAAGCGCTGCGTTTGAGCGTGGGCAGCGCAAAGGCGGCCAACACGGCTAACGCGGGGAGTGAGAGCATCAGGGCGCGGTCTGATCCGCCCATCGCCAGGTTGGCACCCAAGCCCATCAGCACCACCACCAGCGGTACGCACAGGTGGCGGTACAAGAGGTGATGGCGCCAGCGCCACAGCGTCCACAGCGCCAGCGGCCAGGCCGGCCACATGAACCACAGCCACTGCCGCGCCACCAAGTGGACGTCGGCCCAGGGCAGAACCACACCGCGCCAGCGCCAGGCACCCAGACCCCAGGCCAGGGCTGCAGCAGCCAGCGCTGAGGCGGCAACCCAGGGCGCAAAGGCACGCACTTCGGGCAGGCGGGACCGCGCGCAGACCAGCCAGCCGCCCAGGCCCATGGCGACCGCCATGGCCGGTGCGCCGCAGGCCGCAAGCAAGGGCAGGGCGATGATCACCGCCAAGCGTGAGCGCCGTGCGCGAAAAGGCGCGGCTGACAAGCCGTAGAGCAGCAGCGCGGTGGCAAACAGCTGCGCCAACTCGGGCGTGGTTTCGTGGCCCAGTTGCAGCAGGCCCAGGGTGGCCATCAAGGCCAGCACGCCGCCGTCGGCCATGGCGCGCGCGTAGGCGATGGGTTCGGCCTCGCCTCCAAAGGCAAAGGCCACCGGCTGCGCCGCTTCGGTGCGCGCCAGCAAGTAGGTGCTGTACCAGACCAGGGCCAGTGTCAGCCCCAGCAGGGCGGCAAACGGCAGCCTGGCGGCCAATGCCGGATCCAGCCAGCCTTGGCCCAAGCTGATGAAACAAGCACCCAGCCAATGTGGCAACAGCGCCGTGTCTGCCGGCACACCGCCCAGCGTGGGCAGCCACCACGACGTGCGGCCTTCGGCCATGGCCGCCATCAGCCCAAAGGCGTTGACGTCGGCATTGCGCCAGGGGTCGCGCCCGACCAGGCCGGGCAGCACGTAAGCGGCGCACAGCAGCAGCAGCGCGGTGCGTGGCAAGCGGCGTGCGCCACGCTGGGTGACAAGGGCTGGATTGGGGCTGTTCACACGGCCATCATGCACAAAACTTCAAAGGCGCAAAAAAGGCAGCCGAGGCTGCCTTTTTTGTGGCTGCG
>JANNEX010000785.1:0-3488 GCA_031379155.1 Rubrivivax sp. | reverse complement strand
TCAGCTTGAGGCGCGGCGGCTTCACGGTTTCACCCGTGCCGCTGGTGATGCTCTCGGCCAGCTTGATGTGTTGCACCAGCTTGACCACGGTGTCCAGATAAAACAGCGGGTCCAGCGCGGCATAGAGCCTGCGGGCCTCGGAGAAGTCGCCCGCGACGAGCAGATTGAGCAGCTCCACCGAGGCTTTGGGCAAGGCATTGGCCATGCCCGAGACCCAGCATGTCACGCCCAGCGCGGCGCTTTCGACGATCAGGTTGTCAACACCGCAGACCACCGCCAGGCGGCTGCCGAAACGCGATTTCAGCTCGGTGATGCGGTGGGTTTCATACGACTCTTCCTTCACCGCCTGGATGGTCTTCTCTTCCAGCAGCAGCCCAATCAGGTCAGCCGTCAGGTCCACGCCATAGCCGCGTGGGTTGTTGTACAGAAGGATGTCCAAGCCACTCGCGCGCGCCACCGAGCGGTAAAACTCCAGCGTCTCAAAAGCGTCGGATTTGTAGGTCAGGCCGGGGAACACCATCAGGCCATCGACGCCCAGTTTCTCGGCCTCGCGGGCGAAGGCTGCTGCCTTGGCCGTGCTGGTTTCGGCCAGGCCCGCCACCACCGGCACGCGGCCATTGACGACCGCCTTGGCGGTGCGCAGCACGCTCAGCTTTTCTTCGGGCGAGAGCTGGGCGTTTTCGCCCACCATGCCCAGCATCACCACGCCGCCCACGCCGGCGTCGATCAGACGCTCCAGGCCAGCGGCAATGGCCTCCGTGTCCAGCGTGTAGTCGGACTTGAGTTTGGTGGTGACGGCGGGGAAGACACCGCGCCAGTGGATGGTGGACATGTTGGGCTGCCTCGGTTGAATTTGCGGCCTGATTGGCTATTGGATACAATATATCTTAGCCAGTGATCGGCGCCTTTGCAAGAAGGCAAGAAGATTTGCGGCAAGCTGGGATGCCCTCGCAGAGCACACAGCACACCCCACAGCGCCCCAGGAAGCTCCCGACATGGCGTCAGCCAAAGACGAATCTCAGCCAGCCACGAGCGGCCGCATCGTGCGCAAGACCACCGTTGAGCTGGTGCTGGACGGCCTGCGCCAGCGCATCCTGTCGGGCGCGCTGGCGCCGGGCGCAGCCATGCGCCAAGAGGCGCTGGCCGACGAACTGGGCGTCAGCCGCATCCCCCTGCGCGAAGCCATACGGGTGCTCAGCAGCGAAGGCCTGGTGGACGTGCTGCCGCACCGCGGCGCCTATGTCTCCATGCTGTCAGTCGACGAAGTGCGCGAGTTCTTTGACCTCAGGCTGCGCCTGGAACCTTGGCTGTTTCACGAAGCCGCCAGCCGTGTGTCGACCCAGGAGTTGGACCGCGCCGAGCGGCTGATTGAACAGATGGATAGCGTCGATGCGTCGCAATGGGGCCAGCTGAACTGGCAACTGCACGAGCTGCTGTACCGCGCCGCGCAGCGGCCCCTGGCGCTGGACATCGTGCGTGCGCTGCATGAAAAGTCAGAGCGCTACTTTCGCTTCCAGGTCGTCATCGCGTCCATCCGCGAACAGGCCCACAAAGAGCACATGAACCTGGTCACGTTGTGCCGCCGGCGCAAGGCAGACCAGGCCCGCGACGCGATGGCAAGCCACATCGCGCAAGCCGCCGAGCAGATCTTGGCCATCGTGGGCCGGCTGCTGGGTCAGGCGCCCGCGCGGCCGTCTTCGTAGGCGCCACCCGCCTCCTGTTACCTTGTGGCAACAGGGCAAGGGTGGCGGGTTGGCGGCGGGTTGCTGAAATCAGGCCTTGTGCCAGATCACCTTCTTCTTCATCGCCACCCAGGCGTCGTAGTTCTTCGCAAACAGGTCTTCGATGCGGTTGCGCTTGACCTTGAAAGTGGGCGTGATGAGGTCGTTGTCCACGCTCCAGGCCTCGGCCGTGACCACCAGGCAATCCAGCTGCTCGTGCGGGTCCAGCGTTTCGTTGATGGCCTTGATGTGCGCCGCCAGTGAGGTTTCCAGTTCGGCCTTGCCTTCGGGTGTGGCGGCCTTTTTGCCGGCGTCCAGGTTGAGCATGGCCAAGGCCAGCGGCTGGCCCAGGTTGGCGCCAGTGACGCAGCAGGCTTCGATGGCGTTGTGCATGACCAGCTTGTCTTCAATCGGCGCGGGCGCCACGTACTTGCCCTTGCTGGTCTTGAACAGGTCTTTGACACGGCCGGTGATCTTGAGGTTGCCCTCGCTGTCCATGGCGCCCTTGTCGCCGGTCTTGAGCCAGCCGTCAGCAGTCAGCGCTTCTTTGCTCAGCTCAGGCTCTTTGTAGTAGCCCAGCATCAAGCACGGCGCTTTCATCTGGATTTCACTGGTCGCCGGGTCCAACCGGCACTGAATGCCGTCATAGGGCAGGCCCACAGTGCCGGGGCGCTGTTTGCCACGCAGCGTGGAGTGGCTGATGCCGCAGTTCTCGGTCATGCCATAGACCTCCACCAGCGCCAGTCCCAGCTTGTTGTACCAGCGCAGCAAATCGGGTGGCATGGGCGCAGCACCCCCGGCGGCGTAGACACACTCTTGCAGGCCCAGCGCGGTGAGGATTTTCTTGCGCACGATGCCGCCCAGGATGGGGATTTTCAGCAGGCGGTCGAGCTTGGCCGGTGGCATCTTGGCGCTGATGCCCTGCTGGAACTTGACCCACAACCGCGGCACACTGAAGAACACCGTGGGCCTGGCGCGCTGCAAGTCGGCGGTGAACGTCTCCAGGCTTTCGGCAAAGTAGACCTGCATGCCGGTGGCCAGCAAGCCGTGTTCGACCAAGGTGCGCTCGGCCACGTGGCTCAGCGGCAAGTAGCTCAGCACGCGCGCTGAATTATTGACATCGCTGATGCGCTTCAAGCCCGTCGTGGTGCCCCAGGCAAAGGTGCCAAAGCTGTGCATCACGCCCTTGGGCGCGCCGGTGGTGCCGCTGGTGTACATGATGGTGCCCAGATCATCGGCGTCACGCACAGGGCTGCCTTTGATGGGCTCGGTCTTGGCGGTGATGCTGTCCCAGGTGGGGCTGCTCTTGGCCACGTCGTCAGGCGCCATGGGCAGACTGATGCAAGGCAGGCCCGCCGGCACGCCGGGCTTCATGCCGGCCCAGCCGTCAAGCTTGCCGATGAACAGCAGCTTGGCTTCGCTGTGTTCAAGAATCTGGCGGATGGTGCCGGCGGCCAGCGTGGGGTACAGCGGTACCGAGACAAATCCGGCCATCCAAATGGACCAGTCGGCCATCAGCCAATGTGCCGTGTTCTTGGCCAGCAAGGCCACCTTGTCGCCGGGCTTGAGGCCCAGGCTTTGCAGGTGCGCGGCCATGCGGCGCACCTGGTCCATGGCCTGGCGCCAGGTGTAGGTGACGACCTGTCCGCCGCCCAGTGGCTGCGTGAAGACCATGCGCTCGGGCTGGGTCTTCTCCCATTGGTACATGCGTTGCAGGGCCAGTGTGTCGGCGGATACGGTAGATGCCATGAAAGTCCCTCGCCCGGT
>JANNEX010000736.1:0-5397 GCA_031379155.1 Rubrivivax sp. | reverse complement strand
GCGCGAGCCCAACAACATGGCGCACATCAACCTTTCGCGCGACGCGCAAGCCATCATCGTGGCGCCGGCCAGTGCTGACTTCATCGCCCAGCTGGCGCAAGGCCGTGGCGACGAATTGCTCAGCCTGCTGTGCTTGGCGCGGCCCGTTGAGACCTGCCCTTTGCTGGTGGCACCGGCCATGAACCGCGAGATGTGGGCCCACCCGGCCACGCAGCGCAACGTGGCGCAAATCAGGGCCGACGGCACTACCGTGCTTGGCCCGGCGGCGGGTGACCAGGCCTGCGGCGAAATTGGCGACGGCCGCATGTTGGAGGCGACCGAGTTGCGGGACGAATTGATCGCGTTTTTCCAGCCGAAGTTGCTGGCCGGGCGCAGCGTGCTGGTCACAGCCGGGCCGACCTTCGAGGCCATCGACCCCGTGCGTGGCATCACCAACCACTCCAGCGGCAAGATGGGTTTTGCCATTGCACGCGCGGCTGCCGAGGCCGGCGCACAAGTCACGCTGGTGGCCGGGCCGGTGCACCTGGCCACGCCGCGTGGTGTGCGGCGCATCAACGTGCAAAGTGCCTTGCAGATGCTGGACGCGGTGTTGCCGCTGGCGCCGCAGCATGAGGTGTTTGTGGCCACGGCGGCGGTGGCCGATTGGCGCCCCGCAGCCGTCACCACGCACAAGATCAAGAAAGATGGCAGCGGCCAACCGCCGGCCTTGGCGCTGACCGAGAACCCTGACATCCTGGCCACCGTGGCGCGCTTGCCTGAAGGTCAAAAACCGTGGTGCGTGGGCTTCGCCGCCGAGAGCCAGGACGTGGTGCGCCACGCGCGTGACAAGCTCAAACGCAAAGGCGTGCCGCTGATCGTGGGCAACATAGGCCCGGCGACTTTTGGCCGCGACGACAACACGCTGGTGCTGGTGGACGCGGCCGGTGAAAAAGAACTGCCGCACGGCGACAAGCTGGACTTGGCGCGCCAGCTGGTGGCTGAAATTGCACGCCGCCTGCCGGCCAAAAAACCATGACCGAGATCGAGGTGAAAGTGCTGGACGGGCGCATGGCCGCGCACCTGCCGGCCTATGCCACGCCGGGCAGCGCGGGGCTGGACTTGCGCGCCTGCATCGACGCCGCGTGGGTGCTGCAGCCGGGCCAGACCAGGCTCATCCCCACGGGGCTGTCCATCCACATCGCCGACCCCGGCCTGTGCGCCATGCTGCTGCCACGGTCAGGCTTGGGCCACAAACACGGCATCGTGCTGGGCAACCTGGTGGGGCTGATCGACAGCGACTACCAAGGCCCGCTGATGGTGAGCTGCTGGAACCGCAGCAGCACAGCATTCACGATCGAGCCCATGGAGCGCATCGCGCAAATGGTCATCGTGCCGGTGGTGCAGGCGGCCTTTGTGCGCGTGGAAGAATTTGCCACCTCGCGCCGTGGCAGTGGCGGTTTTGGATCGACCGGTCGCGCCTGACAGTTTTGTCAGTGCAGCGCGGCAGCCGGCGGCTTGCCGCCTAACACCGTGACGGGTGCAGCGCCGACGCTGCGCGCGTTGACTTCTTCTTCTGTGGCCTCGCGCACATCACGCACTTTGATGGCCAGGCGCAGCGACATGCCGGCCAGCGGATGGTTGCCGTCCAGCACCACGTGGGAGTCGTAGATTTCGGTCACGATGTACAGGCGCTCAGTGGGCATATTGGGCGTGGCGCTGCCGGGCGGCAGGCCTTCGAGTGCCATGCCGGTTTCCAGCTCGGGCGGGAACAGGCTGCGCGCTTCGAAGCACACCAGGCCGGCGTCGTAGTCGCCAAAGGCGTGCTCGGGTTCCAGGTGCAAATCCAGTTCAGCACCCGCAGCAAAACCTTGCAGGGCTTCTTCCACTTTGGGCAGCAGGTCATCGCCACCAAAGAAAAATTCCACCGGCTCGGGCAGCTCGTCAATGGGGCGGTTTTGGCCGTCTTTGAGCTTCCAGGTCAGGCTCACGACGCAAGGGGCAGAGATCATCATGAAAAGATGATCGCACAAGCTTGAGCAAGAGCTGAGCGCACAAAATGCGGCATGGACATTGACAAGCAACTGCCGCTGCTGGGTGGCCTGAGCCCAACCACCTTCATGCGGCGCCATTGGCAGAAAAAGCCACTGCTCGTGCGCCAGGCCTGGCCAGGTGTGGTGCCGCCGCTGGCGCGCAAAGAACTTTTTGTGTTGGCTGGCGATGAGGACGTGGAGTCGCGCCTGGTCACGCGCCAGGGCCAGCAATGGCAGTTGCGCGAAGGGCCCATGCCCAGGCGCGCCATGCCGCCGCTGTCGCGGCCCGGCTGGACGCTGCTGGTGCAGGGCCTGGACCTGCATGTGCAGGCCGCGCACCAGATGCTGCAAGCCTTTCGTTTTGTGCCCGACGCCAGGCTGGATGATTTGATGGTGTCGTGGGCCAGCCCAGGCGGTGGCGTGGGCCCGCACCTGGACGCCTACGACGTGTTCTTGCTGCAAGTGCAAGGGCGCAGGCGCTGGCGCGTGGGTCAAGTCAAAGAGCCGCAGTGGGTGGAGAACGCGCCGCTCAAGCGGCTACAAAACTTCAAGCCTGAATTTGACTGGGTGCTGGAGCCTGGAGACATGCTCTACCTGCCGCCCAACTGGGGCCATGACGGCGTGGCGGTAGGGGGCGACTGCACGACCTGTTCGGTGGGCTTTCGCGCGCCGCGCGCGGATGATTTGGCGCGCGATCTGCTGCTGCGCCTGGGCGATGAAGAGCTGATGTCCAGTGCGCTGTATCGCGACACCAGGCAGCCTGCGACGGCTGCGCCAGCAGCGGTTCCCATCGACTTGCTGGCCTTTGCCCAAGCAGCCGTGATCAAGCGCTTGGCCGAGCCACAGTGGCTGGAGCGGGCGCTGGGCGAGACGCTGACCGAACTCAAGCCGCGCGTCTGGTTCACGGGCTCGGGGCAGGAGGCGGGAGCCCATGGCGTATGCCTGTCGCCGCGCAGCAAGATGCTCTACGACGCACGCCACATTTTCATCAACGGCCAAGCCCTGGAAGCCAGCGGGCGTGATGCGACATTGATGCGCCGCCTGGCTGACCAGCGTGAGCTGTCAGCCGCCGACATCCGCCGCCTGAGCCTGGGCGCGCGCGACTTGCTGGGCCAGTGGCTGGATGACGGCTGGGTGCAAGGAAACATGCCATGAAGGACGCTATGAGTGAAGCCAAGAGTGAAGCCATGAATGAGCCCGCCCCAACCATAGCCACGCGCGAGTCCTTCGCCGCCGCCTTGCACTGGGGCTTTCAAACAGCCATCGCGCAGGGCGCGCGCAGCGTCACCTGCGTCGACGCGACCTTTGAGCACTGGCCGCTGGATGACGTGGGCCTCCTGGAGTCACTCACCGCCTGGGTACGTCTGCCACAGCGCAGCCTGTGCCTGCTGGCCGCCAGCTACGGCGAAGTGCCCAGCCGCCAACCGCGATTCACGGCTTGGCGGCGCGACTTTGCGCATGCCATCGTGGCGCTGCAAGCGCCGAGTGAATTTGCCGCCGACTTGCCCACGCTGTTGCTGGACGACAAGTGCGTCAGCGTGCACCTGATCGACGCTGTGCATTGGCGCGGCCGTGCTTCCACGGCGGTGCGCACGCGACTGTTGTGGCAAGAGAAAATTGATGTAGTTTTGCAACGTTCTGAGCCAGGTTTTCACATCACGACGCTCGGGCTCTAGGGAATATCCTAGCTCGGGCTATACTCGTGGGCTAGACACCGTACAGGGTTAATTTCCTGGATATGTCTGACCGTGATGGGTCTCTGAGCTTTGTCGAAGAGTGCCCGGTAACACTCTCACTGGCACTCTCCCGCGCTCGGTCTTTGAGCCTACACCACCCCAAAACTCCTGAGGACACACACATGAACAAGTCACTCGTTATGGCTGCCCTGGTTGCTGCCGTTGCCCTGGCCGCTTGCGGCAAAAAAGCCGAAGCCCCCGCGCCGGCCCCGGCTCCCGCCGCTGCGCCCGCCCCCGCTGCTGCTGCCATGGCTGACGCTGCTGCCAGTGCCGCCATGGGTGCGGCTTCCGCCTCGGCTGGCGCTGCTGCCGCTGCTGCCTCTGCTGTTCAAGGTGCTGCCACTGCAGCCAAGGACGCTGTGGGCGCCGCTAAGGATGCCGCTGCTGCCGCCAAGGACGCCGCTGGCAAGGCTGCCGACGCAGTCAAGAAGTGATGCCCCGCGCCGCTTTGGCGGCGCTTTGAATCAACCGCCGTTGCTACGGTGCTTGGTTTTCAGCTCAGTAAGAAGCCGCCCTCGGGCGGCTTTTTCTTTGCGCAGATGAAGCCTGTTCAGCGCAACTCGGTGACCAGCAAAGACGCGATGCGCTGGCCGTTTTCACCCACGTCGGCAGCACCGGCCGAGGTCAGCACCGCCACAGTGGACTTGTCGCCATTGGCCTTGACGGCAATGCGGTAACGCACCGCAGCCAGCGGGTTGGTGCTGTCGCCCATCAAGCGCGCCCAAAAGCCGGGCTCTTCCTTGCCCACGCTCTTGGGGTCGACATAACGCACGTAGTACAGGCCCTGGCCACGGTCACGGTCTTCCACGGTGAAGCCGCCGCGGTCCAGCGCCAGGCCCACGCGACGCCAGGCGCGGTCAAAGGGGTCGTCGACTTCGATCGAGGCGCCGCCGGCCACCGCGCGTGCACGCGTCGGCGTTTCAGGCGCGGTGGCCACCAGGGCGCGCACGGGCTCGTCTTTGGAGCCCAGCGAGACCATCAGGCGCGACAGCATCTCGGCTTCCAGTTGCGGGTCGCTGCCGCGTGTGCGCCAGGTCGTGTTTTCTTTGCGCTCGCCGGTGTAGACCTCTTCGGCACCGCGGTGGGCGATGTAGATCTCGCTGCCCGTGGCCGTGCGCTCCACGCGGGTGCGGTACTGGTCGCGCTCGCCCGTGTCCCACAGGTTGCCCAGCACGCGGCCCAGGGTGTTGCGGATGATGTCGCTGGGCAGCTTGGCGCGGTTTTCGGCCCAGTTGGTTTCGATCAGGCCCGACTTGGCATCGTCCACCACCAGGCTGAAGCCGCGCTGCTCCCAAAAGGCGCGCAGTTGCGGCCATAGCTGTTCGGGCGTCAGGGGCGCCACCAGCCAGCGTTGCTGGCCCTGGCGCTCAACGCGCATGCCCGACAGCGCCGCCACGGCCACCGTGGGCGCCGCCGCCGTGGCCGACTGCGGCGCGGTGGTGCCTGATGCGCTGATGACACCACCTTGTGGCTGGTAGCGCGAATCGCGCGACAGCTGGCTCAGGTCGGGTGGCACCTCGAGCGGTTTGACCTTGGCGCCGCCGCCGCGGTAGTCAATGGTGTCGCTGGATGAGTCCAGCGACGAACAGCCGGCCAGCGAAACAAACAAGGCCAAGGTGGCCAGCCGGGTGGCGGTGGGGGCAAAGTTCAAC
>JANNEX010000733.1:0-2777 GCA_031379155.1 Rubrivivax sp. | reverse complement strand
CAAGTCGGGGTCAGCAAAGCCACGCCGCAGCCGCAGATGGGCAATGCGCCGCAGCTCTGGGTACAGGCGCTGGAACAGCTGGTCCAGGGCTTGGCTGTCGCCGGCGCGCGCGCTGTGCAGCAATGCAGTGATGTCGCCCATGGGATTCTTGTGGCCCTCGCTCGGTCGCTTGATACTAGCCGCGAGCACGGGCTGTCGCCTATCCCGCAAGCCGCCGCGCTCGACACGGCCGGCCCATCGCGCCGCTGCACAGCACATCAAGGCGCTGTGGCCGTGCTTCATCGGCGCCGACGAACGGCTGGGCCCCATCGATTGGAGGCTGTGCACGGCAGCGCAGCCGTTGCATGATGGTGCCCGGCTGCACTGAAATGCGCTGAGCTGAACTGAACTGAACCCACCGTTGCACTGAACCTGGAGCCCCCGATGAACACGCATCGCACCCTGAAGGGCTTGCTCCTTGGCTGCTCGGCGCTGGCTTTGGCCGGGCCCGCAGCAGCCACCGCCAATATGGGTGGTGTGGTCTCACTGATAGGCGGCTCGGGCCTGTGCAATGTCAGCGCTTTGGTGCCGCTGAACACGCCGCAAGACAACTTCGTGCTCAGCCGCAACACCGGCTGCGCCGGCACCAGCGCAGACGCCCAGCTTCGTGCCAGCGCTGCCACGGCGTCAGTGGGTTTGCGCGCAGCATCGTCGGGCAACGGCCTGGGCAGCAGCCAGGTAGCAGCCCAGGTGTTTCTGACAGACCAGTGGCAGATCAACGTGCCTGCGGGCACGCCTTTGGGCACCCTCGTCCTGCCGGTATCGCTGCATCTGGAAGGCAGTGTGTCGGCGGGCGCGCTGACGGCCTTCCCGTCGGGCGCCTTCCTCGACTACACCATGAACATCGGCCTGCCGTTTTCTTTCAACGTGTTCCAAGCCAACGGCGCCATCAGAACGACAGGTGCCTTTGCGCAGACCTTCAACGGCAGCGTGGCGTGGCAGTACAACGGCCAGCCCTTGCGGGCGGCGATTGAACTGAATCTGTCGATGGCGGGCCTGAACGAAGGCGTGCTTGACTTCTACAACTCGGCAGCGGCTTCCATCCAACTGCCGGCGGGCTATTCGGTCACCACTTCTTCGGGTGTGCCGCTGGTCTTTGCACCGGTGCCAGAGCCTTCGCCCGCAGCCTTGCTGGCGGCGGGATTGGCGCTTGTGCTGCTGACGCCCAAGCTGCGTGCCAAGGCGCGTGGGCTGCGCCAGGCTCAGGCTTGAACGCGACGGCGCCGCACCACACGTCCCAGCCATCCCAGCCCGGCCAGCAGCATCGCCACGCTGCCCGGCTCGGGCACCGCAGCTGCAGTGGCCACTTGCAAGCTGTCCAGCGCCACCATGTCGGATGGGTCGATGCTCACCGTCATGCGCGTGATGTCGTTCGCTGCTGAAGTAAAGCCCACAAACTGCCATTGCGCCGGGTGCGGGAACGCCAACTCAAAAGTGCCCAGCGCTGCATTCGCAGCGCCATACAAGGTGACGCTGTTGCCTGCGAACTCTGAGTCCACGAACCAAAAACCGACGCCTTGCAGTGGCATGCCGAAGGTGACTTCAACACCGCCACCACCGGCCGTCAACACGGGCACGCTGAGCGCCAGCACGTTGGGCCCGGCTTGCGAAAAGTTGTAGGCCGCTGCCGACGGGCTGCCGCCGTTGAAGGCCGCAAAGTTCTGGCCCGCATAAGCGCCGGTGACTGCGGTGCCATCGGCCAAATCGTCAAAGCCGATCATCGTTGGTGCTGTCGTGAGCGCCGCCAACCAAGCGGCCTGGCTGGTGTAGGAGGTGAGCTGCGCCTGCGCCGGGCTGGCCCATGCCAAGCCCAGCGCGAGTACTGGCGCCAGCAGCGATGAATAAATTGAGCGCGAGATATGAACCACGGTGTGGACTCCTGTGCAGATGAAGTGGCCGCGACATGCAGGCCACCGTCTTGGGTGGTGCCGCTGTTTGCGGACGCAAACGTGGCACCTCCTGAGCGCTGTAACGACGGCCTGAGCGCGATGCGGACATGCAAACAGGGGGGCTCTGCGACGGTGAACGCGGCGGCTCCAACTCCAGCGCTCCACCATCCAACCCCTCAGTCGTGCCCCCAAGCAACTGCAACGCGGCGTTGACTGAGTTGAGCTGGCGCCAGCCGTCGCGGTAGAGGTAGATATCGGCAAGGTGCTTGTGCGCCACGCGCTGGGCAAAGTCCAGACCCTGTCGTGTGGCCTGCCCGGCCCTATCCATCTGACCCGCAATGCTGGCCGTCTGGCCCAGGGCCAGGCCCGCATGGCCGCGTCACAGCGTCGTCACGCCCGCAGCGCACCCAAGTCAGCGGGTTTCACTGGCCCCAGCACGCGCAAGCTGCGGCGTAAACTGACCGCTTCGCCTGCCGGGCAGGTCGAAAAGGAAGCGCTGTGAACCTGATCGAACCCATCCTGGCCGACGTGGCCACCATTGCCGCCATCCGCCGTGACATCCACGCCCACCCCGAGTTGTGTTTTCAAGAAAACCGCACGGCGGATGTGATTGCCAAAGCGCTCACCGACTGGGGCATTCCCGTTCATCGCGGCCTGGGCAAAACCGGCGTCGTGGGCATCGTCAAAAACGGCAGCAGCAGCCGCGCGGTGGGCCTGCGCGCCGACATCGACGCGCTGCCCATGACCGAGCACAACCAGTTCGAACACGCCAGCAAGTACCTTGGCAAGATGCACGCCTGCGGCCACGACGGCCACACCGCCATGCTGCTGGCTGCCGCCAAACACTTC
>JANNEX010000695.1:0-3828 GCA_031379155.1 Rubrivivax sp. | reverse complement strand
GGCGACGCCGTTGCGCCGGGCCAGCTCAAAGATCAGCTCGGGCTCCAGCGAGCCTTCGATGTGGATGTGCAGTTCGGCCTTGGGCATGGCGCGCAGCAAGGCGTGCATAGCGGGGCGATTGGCAGGGTTCATGGGCAAGCTTTGAGCAGCAATGTCGGCACTGTAGCGACCCCGGCGTGCGCATCTGCTCAAGACAGGCAAGCCAGGCGCCGAAATCAGGGCTGAGCGCCGAAGTGTGCGGAAAAACACTGTTACGTCAGCAGCCCTCAAGTTCGATCCACAGGGGTCGAAAACCGGGGGGATGAGGCGCCACAGACCGTGCTGCGGCGCCCCCATTCGACATGCCCAGCCGAGGTTTTTCAGATGCCCAGCCACTGCCACCCCACCCCATCAGGCCGCCACTGCGGCGCTGGCTTCACGCTGATCGAAGTCATGATCACGGTGGCCATCATCGGCATCCTGGCTGCGGTAGCGCTGCCCAGCTACCGCGACTACATCACGCGCGGCCACCTGGCCGACGCCTCCAACGGCCTGGCCACCGTGCGTGCGCAAATGGAGCGCCACTTCCAGGACAACCGCACCTACGCCACCGCGGGCAGCTTCACCACGCCTTGTGCGGCCACCGCCAGCACACGCACCTTCAACCTTTTTGTCGTCAGCTGTTCGGGCACGCCCACGGCCACCGCATTCACGCTTCAAGCCGTCGGCAGTGGTGCCGCCAATGGCTTCACGCTGACCATCACCGAAGCCGATGTGCGCGCCACCTCGGCCGCACCTTCAGGCTGGAGCACTTGCACCAGCAAGTGGATGCTCAAGAAGGGGGCGGTATGTTGACGCGGCCGGCACAGCGCCATTCACAAGCTCAGCGTGGCTTCACGCTGATCGAGCTGATGGTGACCATCTCTTTGCTGGCGGTGTTGCTGGGCCTGGCCGCGCCTTCGTTCACGCTGTGGTCACGCAATGCGCAGGTCAGGTCGGTCAGCGACACGCTGCAAAACGGCGCCCGCCGCGCACAGACCGAAGCCGTGCGGCGCAACCGCCAGGTGGTGTTTTTCTTGACCAACAGCGCCGCATGCAGCAGCAGTACGACACCCGCCGCCAACGGCAGTTTCTGGGCCATACGCACGGTGGCACTGATTTCTGGCGAAGCGGTGGAAACGGTGCAGTGCGGCAACCTGAGCGACAGCGCTGGCAGCGTGTCCATCAGCGGCCCCACCGCCGTGTGCTTCAACTCGATGGGGCGTCAGGTGGCCAACGCCAGCCCGGGTGCCGGCACCGCCACATGCAGCCTTGCCGCCAGCGGCTTGAGCACCTACGACGTGGCAGCCCTGGGCGCCGACCGCGCGCTGCGCGTGTTGGTCACGCTGGGTGGCCAGGTGCGCCAGTGCGACCCGGCACGCACGCTGTCCACTTCCAACCCCGACGGTTGCCCGTGATGAAACAAGCCCTGTCCCAGCGGCGCAGCAGCCGTGGCATTTCAATGATCGAAGTGCTGGTGGTCATCGTGCTGTTTTCTTTCGGCCTCATCGGCATGGTGGGCCTGCAAGCCAAGGCGGTGCAGTTTTCGGTGGGTGCTGAAGACAGCAGCCGTGCCGCGCTGCTGGCCAATGAGATGGCGTCGGCCATGTGGGGCGCCAACACGGTCAACTTGAGCAGCAGCGTGGTCACGGCCTGGAGCACCGGGGTGGCCGCCGCGTCGGCGCGTGGCCTGCCCAACGGCGTGGGCACGGTGAGCGTGGCCAGCGGCGTGGCCACCATCACCGTCACCTGGCGCGGCCCGCACGAGCCCAGCGGCACCGTGCACACCTACGCCACGCAGGTGCAGATTCCATGAAGACATTGCACACCAGCCGCTCTGGCCGCACAGGCTGCGCAAGCCGCACGAGTCGCGCAAGCCGCACAAGCCGCGTGAGTCGGGTGCGCAACGCTGGCTTCACGTTGGTGGAACTGCTGGTGGCGGTGGCCATCGGCATGGCTTTGGTGCTGGCCATCACCTTGATGATGGTGCGTTTTGAAGGCGGCCGGCGCACCACCACGTCGGTCAACGACTCATCCATCGGCGGCGCCTACGTGTCCTACCTGCTTGACCGCACGGTGCGCAGTGCCGGTTCGGGTTACGCACAGTCGTGGCGCAATTCTTTTGGCTGCCAGTTGCTGGTCTCGCGCAGCGGCACCACCACCTTGCCGCGCAGCGCCGCCTTCCCCGTGCCCTTTGACAGCGTGCCACAAACCGTGCGCCTGGCGCCAGTGGTGGTGCATGCCGGTGTGGGCACCGACGGCTCGGATGTGCTGAGCGTGCAGACCGGTTCTTCGGGCCTGGGTGAATCGCCACTGAAGGTGCTATTGGCATCGGCCACCACCAGCGGCTTGCGTGTGCCGGCCACGATTGGCCTGCGCGGCGGCGACCTGGTGCTGGTGTTCCAGGCCGCCACCGGCTGCATGATGCAGCAGGTGTTGAGCGGCTTTGCCGGCGGTGCTGACCAGCAACTGGACTTTGGCGGCACTTACTTCGACAACGACATCAACGGCGTGCAACTGGCCAACATGTCCGGTGCAGAAGCCTGGGTCACGCCCATGGGCAATGTCAGCGCCAACCGGCCCATGTTCCAGCTCATTGGCGTGGGCGCCAACGCCACGCTGGTGGCCCACGACATGCTGCAGCTCGACGGCACCGACAGCGTCGTGGCCATTGCCGATGGCGTGGCCGACCTGCGCGCGCGCTATGGCGTGGACAGCAACGACGACGGCCGCATCGACACCTGGGTCGACCCTTCAGTCTCGCCCTGGAATGCAGCCACGCTGCTAGACGGTTCGGCCACCTCGCGCGACAACCTGGGCCGCATCCTGGCTGTGCGTGTGGGCGTGCTCATGCGCACCAGCAGCCCCGAACGCGACGCTGTATCGCCATCCACCATCACCCTCTTTGATGACCTGGGCAGCACGCTCAAAGCCACGCGCACGCTGACCACCACCGAACAACGGCTGCGCTGGCGCAGCCTGGACTTCACCGTGCCGCTGCGCAACGTGATGCTCAAGCCATGAAAACTTGCAACCCCCGACTCAAGAAGCAACGTGGCGTGATCATGCTGTTTGGCCTCATCGCGCTGGCCGTCATGCTCATTGGCGCAGCGGCCATGGTGCGATCAATGGGCACGGCCATGGTCAACGCGGGCAATCTGGGCTTCAAGCGCGACCTCACCAACCAGGCCGAACGCGCGGTGGCCACCGTCACGTCGCTGATGCAAAGCGGCGCCCTGGGCACCGAAGCCACGCGCCAAGGCCACAACACGGCGCAGAACTACAGCGCCACCATGCTGGCCACCAACGCGCAGGGCCTGCCCAACGCGCTGCTGGACGACACCACGTTTGCGACCAAGGGCACATCGGCCAACGACATCACGGTCAGCGGCCAGGCCGCCACCGTGCGCTACGTGGTGGACCGCTTGTGTGTGAACACAGGTGCTGCTGGCGAGAGCCACTGCTCCATGTCCGCCGACCCCAACCCAAGCGGCGGCAGCGGCTCTGAGGGCATACGCGCCGAAGACTCCAGTACCGGCGGCAGCGGCGCCGTGAACGTGCGCGTGGTCTACCGCTTGAGCATACGCGTCACCGGGCCGCGCAACACACAGGCTTTTTACCAGACCACCTTGACGCTATGAACACCCTACTCAGCCGGCAGAACCCCATTACTGCGCCTTGGCCGACTGCTGCGGCACGCTGGCGGGCCCTGCCCTGGCTTGCGCTGTGTGCTGGCGCGTTGTGGCTGGCGCCCGTGCGGGCCACCACCGCGCTGGCTGATCAACCCGTGTTCACCAACGTCACCGTGCC
>JANNEX010000658.1:0-3316 GCA_031379155.1 Rubrivivax sp. | reverse complement strand
CGTGGCTGAAGATGTCGTTCACGTCGTCGGCAGCCATGGCTTGATGGAACTGTTCAAGCACCAAGGGCGCGGCGCTGGCGCCCTGGCCCAAGGCGGCAAGGGTTTGGGCGGCGGCCAGGCGGTAGTCCCAGATCGGCGTGGCTTGCGGTACAAATAGCACTTGCCAGCCCAGGTCAGAGGCGTGGTGGGTGGTGGTTTCGCAGCACTGCTCAGTACGGATGCCGCTGACGATGATGCGGCGCAAACCGCGCTCCAGCAGCCACACATCCAACCCCGTGCCCACCAGCGCGCTGTGGCGGGTTTTATAGGTGGTGAAAGCGGCTTCAAAGTCGGCCAGGCCCTCGAGCGGCCGCACCATGCCCGAGCTGCGCGAGAACGGGTCGCTGCTGTCGCTGTGAGCGTGCCCGTGGAAAACCCGCACGATGGGCAGGCCGCGCTCTTGTGCGCCTTGGATCAGCGCGTTTTGCGCCGCTAAAAAAGGCGCCATACCCTGGGCGCTGAAATAGGGTCTGCGGGTGAACGACTGCTGCACGTCAATGACCAGCAAGGCGGTAGGAAGGGCGGCATGCATGGTGGTGTGGGGGGGTCGTTGACAGGCCCGCACTGTGCCCGGCTTCGATCACCGTGGCCACTCAACCTGAGACGAACTTCAATCACTTTGCGACAGGCCAGGCAAGCCGCCCGCAGGGGCTATTCCGGTGGCATGAAAGCGCGGCGGCGTGGTCGACCCGATGGCGCCGCCGCTGCCAAGGGTTCGCCACATGTTCGCGGGGTTCGCCGCGCAAACTACAAGCGGTAACATGGACGTGCGCGCCCAAGGCCGGCCACGTGCATGCGCACTGGCAAAAGAAGCCTGGCGCCTATCACCCCATGCTGCATCTGCTTCCTTGGATTCTGGCTTCGCTGTCGCTGGCATTGCTGCTGGGCGCGGGTGTGCTGGCGCTGCGCACGCGCGGCTCGCGCAAGCCGCCGCTGCCCACGCAGTGGACGCTGGCGCCGCGCCCGGTGTTCAGCAGCGACGAGCGGCGTGTCTACCGCCAGTTGCGTGAGGCGCTGCCGCACCACATCTTGCTGTCCAAGCTGCCCCTGGTGCGCTTTTGCCAACCCATCGATCCCAAACAAGTGCGCTACTGGTTTGACCTGCTGGGCGCCAACCACGTGAGCTTTGCCATTTGCAGCGTCAACGGGCGCGTGCTGGCGGCCATCGACATTGAAGGCGACCGCGCCGGCTCGCGGCGCAGCCTGCAAATCAAACAAGCCGTGCTGGCCGCCTGCAAAGTGCGTTACCTGCGCTGCGCGGCTGACCAATTGCCCTCGCTGCCCGAACTGCAATTGCTGGTGCCACAAATCGGCCCGGCGGCGCGTGGCCCGCAAGCCAACCCGCCGCTGGCGCAAGCGCGTGACCACTTGGCCAGCACCCTGGCCAGCCGGCGCCGTGAACGCCCCACGCTGTGGGCCGATTCTGGCTTTTTGCAGGACTCTTTCTTTGGCACTGATGGCCGCACCGAGGCCGGTGTGGTCAGCGGTTTTGGCAGCCTGCGCAGTGGCCTGATCGTGCGTGAAGTGCCCATGGGTTCGGCCGAGGCTGGCAGCATCGTCATCGAAAGCCCGGCTTCGCCAGTGCGGCATTGAACGGTTTTTCTGATCTCGGGCCCCAGCAAGTGCTGGACGCGCTGGACGCCGTAGGCCTGCGCGGCGACGGCCGCCTCTTGCAGCTCAACTCGTATGAGAACCGCGTCTTCCAGGTCTTCTTGGAAGATGGCTCGGTGGTGGTGGCCAAGTTCTACCGGCCTGGGCGCTGGAGCGACGCGCAAATTGTTGAAGAACACGGCTTCGCCTTGGAATTAGCCCAGGCCGAAGTGCCGGTGGTGCCGCCGCTGATTTTGCGGGCCGCGCCCGAGGCGACTGGCCTGGTCTTGCACGGCCAGCCGCCCACGCTGGCCTGCCGCACGACTGCCACTGCCACTGGCTTGCAACGTTATGCCGTGGCCGCACGCTGCGCCGGACGCGAACCCGAGCTGGAAGACCCCGCCGCCTTGCGCCAGTTGGGCCGCTTCATCGGCCGCCTGCACGCGGTGGGCAAGCGCGCGCCCTTTGAACACCGCCACCATCTCAACGCGCAAGCTGACGGCCAAACTGCACTGACTCTGCTGCTGGAAGGTGGCTTTGTGCCCGCGACTGAATTGCCGGCCTGGCAGCAGGCCTGCACCCAGGCCTTGGCTGCCGTCAGCCAGGCCTTTGCGCAGCTAAGCGGGTTGCAGACCCTGCGCCTGCACGGCGACTGCCACCTGGGCAATGTGCTGTGGCGCGACGGTTTGCCCCACGTTGTCGACCTGGACGACGCCATGCAGGGCCCGGCGGTGCAAGACCTGTGGATGCTGGTCAGCGGCGACCACAGCACCATGGCCCAGCAACTGGGTCACCTGCTGCAAGGCTACGAGCAGTTCTGCGACTTCGACGACCGTGAACTTGCGCTGATCGAGCCCCTGCGCACCCTGCGCATGGTGCGCCACAGCGCCTGGCTGGCGGCGCGCTGGGGCGACCCCACCTTTCCGCTGAACTTTCCCTTTTTCGGCAGCGCCGCCTACTGGAACCAGCAAACCAGCCAGTTGCGTGAGCAGCTTGAGTTGATGCTGCCTAGGCAGCAGTCAGCAGGCGATTGACGCGCTGCACGTAGGCGGCAGGGTCTTCCAGCTGCCCACCTTCGGCCAGCAAAGCCTGGTCAAAAAGGATGTGCGCCAGGTCGTCAAAGTGCTCGCTGCCGTCGGCACTGTCCAGGCGCTTGAGCAGCGCATGTTCGGCGTTGACTTCAAGAATCGGCAATGACTTCGGCGCCGTTTGCCCAGCCTGCTTGAGCATGCGCGCCAGGTGGCCGCTCATGTCGCCTTCGTCGACCACCACGCAGGCCGGTGAATCGACCAAACGCGTGGTCGTGCGCACGTCTTTGGCGCGCTCTTTGAGGGTTGTCTTCAAGCGTTCGATCAGCGGCTTCAAAGCCTCAGCTGTCGCCTCGGCGGCCTTCTTCTCTTCTTCGTCTTGCAGCTTGCCAAGGTCAACACCGCCCTTGGCCACGCTGGTCAGCGTGTGGCCTTCAAAATCGTACAAGTGGCTCAGCATCCACTCGTCCACACGGTCCACCAGCAGCAGCACCTCGATGCCCTTCTTGCGGAAGATTTCCAGCTGCGGGCTGCTCTTGGCGGTGGCCAGGGTGTCGGCGGTGACGTAGTAAATCGCGTCCTGGCCCTCTTTCATGCGTGCCACGTAGTCGGTCAGGCCGACGCCTTTGTCGGCGTGCGTGGACGCGAATCGGTAGAGC
>JANNEX010000624.1:0-5511 GCA_031379155.1 Rubrivivax sp. | reverse complement strand
TGTTTGCCGCGCTGGCGCCCATCATCCCCGGCGCCAGCGCCTGGCCGCGCTTCACGCGCAACAAGAGCGAGCAGTTTGAAGCGCGGCTGTCGCTGGTGGAAGTGCTGGACTCGCCCAGCCTGTTTTTCCAAGGCATGGCGGGCAGCCGGCTGCCGATTGCTGTCGCTCATGGTGAAGGTTATGCCGACTTCAGCCAGCGTGGTGATGCGGCCGCCGTGCACAAGGCGATGCGCTTTGTGGATAACAGCGGCAGCGCCAGTGAAGCCTATCCGTGCAATCCCAACGGCAGCCCGGGCGGCCTCACGGCAGTGACCACGGCCGACGGCCGCTTCACGGCGCTGATGCCACACCCCGAGCGTGTGTTTCGCCAGGTGCAGATGAGTTGGACGGCGGGTGACAAGTCTGCACACAGCCCTTGGATGCGCATGTTTGGCAATGCGCGCAAATGGGTGGGCTGAGGGCGATCCATCCCTGGGACTGTGGATCCCTTGCACCCCGAGGGTGGAGGCCGACGCCTACAAGGCGGGTGCTGTCGCTGACATCAGGCGGGATGCCATGAGTTCGCCCAAGCTTGCGCCGGAATTGCTCAAGCTGTCTGGCTCTCTGCGCCGCCACCCTGGGCGCCGGTGAGGGCTGGGCCTGCGGCATCCCGTTCAACCTGGCGCGAACCCAAGCCTTTGCGGCTTTTTCGACCGCAGCGACAGCGTCTGTTTGAGCCTGTGCAACGGCTGCCAGCTATTTGCCGCCCTGGCGTCCATCATCCCCGGCGCCCGCGCCTGGCCGCGCTTCAGACGTAGTAACGGCGAGCATTTCGGGGCCCGCCTGTCGATGGTGGACGTGGCTGGACTCACCCAGCCTGCGCTTGCAGAGCATGACCGGCCAGCGGCTACCCGCTGCCGTGCACAAGGATCTCTGCGAGTGCCCGTACCGGCAAGTACGGCTGAGGTTCCGCGCAGCCTGCCCTGCGGCCGACCGGGTGTTCGCGCGCCGCTTGTTGGGGGCGTGGGCGAACCGACCCTCACTGCCGATGGTGCGTGGCTTTACTTCGTTGCCGTCTTCAAGATCAAGGGCGGCGAGTTCGACGCGGATGTGGCCCGCGTGTGGCGCACGTGAGCGGTTGTGGCCAGGTGAGCGGCGAGAGCGCGCGCGGCGGCCTCGCCCAACAGACGATGGGCCTCAGCGTCCGGATGCCCGTCGGTGGGACTTACCCACATTCGACTGAAATCGATGCCGCGAAGCTGCCGCAGCAGATCGACGTGCGTGATGGCGTTGTCATGTGCAAATGCGCTCATCGCGTCGTGATATTTCTGCATTGGATAGGTCTGCGGCGCGCAGTTGACCATCGCCGGGATCACCACGACGACGAAGTCGGAGCCCGCTTGCGCGGCGAGCGCCTTCATCTCCAGCAGCGCGTTGCGCGCCTGCACCCATCCGGGCATGTCTGCGCCGTACATTGCGTTGTAGTTCTCGGTCTGCCCGAATCCCTTGCCGCCGAAGCGGCGAAAGACCGCACCGATCCGTGGCGAAAGGTAGGCGAAAAGGAGCGAGCTGCCTTTCAGCGCCGTGATGGCGCGGTTGATCGACGAACGCATGTCAGCCGCTCCCGATGAAGTGCCGGCGGCCGACCCCGGATCGAGCCTGGCCAACTGGCGCGGCGTGAGTTCGACGTCGTTGTAGAAGAATCCGACGACGACGAGGTCGGGATGCAGGCCCAGGCCGACCTCACGCAACTGCGCCAGTTCCTGAAGCGTGTTGTATCCGGGAACGGAGAGATTGATCACTTCGATTACATCGATCCCTGCGGGGCGGGCCTCGGCAAGCTTGGCCTCCATCACCCGAGGCCAAACCCCTTCCTGCGGGGCCCCCTGGCCGAAGCTCATCGAGTCGCCCAGCACGACGATGCGAAATGTTCCTCGCCCATGCGCGGGCGCGAATTCGCGCTCGCGCATCCCGAGGCTGTTGAGCACGACCGGCGCACCGGCATAACGTCCACGCGCGAAGGCGACGCCACGCGACTCGACTTCGGAATCGGGCGCCTCGGCGAAGAGTTTGCCAATGTCTGGCGCGGAAGCAAGCACCCGCAGCAAGATCTCGCCCGCTGCGAGTGGCAGCATGAGTGAGACCGTCACCAGTGCGATGCTGACAATCCATTCCCGGCCGCGCCGTTGCGATTTGCGATCCATTCCTGCGGGAAGCCTGCTTTATTTCTTGAGCCGGTCAGCCTTGCCCATACACGTTGTGCCAAGGCCTCTCGCAACCATATCACCTGCGCTGCCATTGGCGCAGGACGGTGCACAGCCTGCACGCAGCCTGGACCCAGCCTGCACACGGCCTATGTCCCGCGCGTGTGGCACCGGCGGACTTCTATACTGGCCCGAAACCCTAGGCGAAATTCATGCAAACCTTACACCGACCTTTGCTGCCTATCGCCTCGGTGCCACAACGCGCCGCCGCCATCGAGTCCTTGCTTGAAGACCGTGGCATCAAGACGCCCGGTGCGCTGGAACACCGCATGCACCTGGCCGACGACGTGTGGCAGCCGCAGCGCGGCGCGCGCGTGGTAGCCAAGGCCTGGGTGGACGCGGCTTTTCGTCAACGCTTGCTGGACAACGGCCGCGCGGCGGTGGCTGAACTGGGCATAGAGATGCCGAGCCACCACCGCCATCTGGTGGCGCTGGAAAACACGGCCACGGTGCACAACGTCATCTGCTGCACGCTGTGCTCTTGCACCGCGCTGACGGTCATCGGCCTGCCGCCCGATTGGTACAAAGACCTGGAGTACCGCGCGCGTGTGGTGCGGCAATCGCGCACCGTGCTGCGCGAAATGGGGCTGGATCTGCCGCTGAACATGGAAGTCAGGGTTTGGGACACCACGGCCGACACGCGCTACATGGTGCTGCCGCACCGGCCCGCGCACACGGCTGGGTGGAGCGCAGAGCAACTGGCGGCCATCGTGACCCAAGACGCCATGATCGGCGTGGCGCGGCTGTAGAGCTGCGCAAAGAACACACCATGGACGGCATGCATGACCTGGGCGGCAAACAAGGCTTCGGCCCAGTGCGCCACAGCCCCGACGCCCCTGCTTTCCACGCCGACTGGGAAAAGCGCATGAACGCGCTCTACGGTCTGGCCGTGGCCCACGGCATCTACAACATGGACGAGTACCGCCACGCCATTGAACGCATGGAGCCGCGCCACTACATGAGCGCCAGCTACTACGAACGCACACTCACCAGCCTGGCCACCCTGTGCGTGGAAAAGGGCGTGCTCACGCGCGAAGAACTTGAGGCGCGTGCCGGTGGCGCCTTTCCGTTGGCGCTGCCGCTGGGCCCGGGCCGCAGCAACGTGGCCACACGCGAGCGCTTCAAGGCCGGTGATCGTGTGCGCGTGCGCGACGAGCATGTCGGCGGCCATGTGCGCCTGCCGGGCTACATCCGTGGCAAGTTGGGCGTGGTGGTGGCCGAGTCACCGCCCTATCCTTTTCCTGATGCCCATGCCCACGGCGTGCCAGCGCAAGACGAGCCCACCTACGACGTGCGTTTTCGCAGCACTGACTTGTGGCCAGATGCGGCCGACGACGCGCTGGTGCATGTGGGTGTTTTTCAAAGCTACCTAGACGCTGCGCCATGACACACAAGCTCAAAGTCCTCGCCACGACGCTGCTGGCAGCGCTCATGAGCAGCCCCAGCTTTGCCACCGGCCTGGCCACCTGCGGCTCAGGCCCCAAGTCGGGCTGGCAGCCGGTGGACAAGCTGGAAGAAGTGCTCAAGGCCAAAGGCTGGACCGTGCGCCGCATCAAGGAAGACGGCGGCGGTTACGAGGTCCAAGCGCTGGACGACAAAGGCCAGCGCGGCGAGTTCTACTTTCACCCGCTGACGCTGGAGCCGGCGCCCATCAAGCCGCGTTGAACGGGCTGAGTGAGGGCCACGCTGCCATGACACCCGCGCCTGGCCACGTGCGCGTGTGGCCGTTGTGGCTGCGCCTTTCGCACTGGGCCTTGGCGGCATCGGTTCTGGCCAGCTTTGCCACCCATGAAGGCGGTGGCGTGTGGCGTGAACGCTGAGGTTGGTTGGCGCTGGCGCTGGCCTGCATGCGCCTAGCCGCAGGACTGCTCAGCCACCACGACCAGGTGCGATCTCAAAGCTGGCTCAATGGCCCGGCTGCCACCTGGCGCTATGCCAAGGCGCAATGGCGCGGACTGGCGCCGCGCCACCTGGGCCACAACCCGCTGGGTGGCTGGATGATGGCAGTGCTGCTGCTCAACACACTGCTGTGCGGCGTGAGTGGCTGGCTCTACACCACCGACCGCTTCTGGGGCCTGGCCTGGTTAGAGACGCTGCACGGCGCACTGGGCGACGCTTTTGTGCCGCTGGTGCTGCTGCACGTGGCGGGGGCGCTGTGGGCTTCGCACCAGCAGCAAGAGAACTTGATTGCCGCCATGTGGCACGGCAAGAAGCGCACTGCGGCGCCGGGCGACATGGACCCTTGATCACTCGTGCCGTGACTCCACACGCCACGGTGACGCGACATCACGCCGCCTGTGTCGCCCCCAGCTGCTGGCGCAGCCCGGCGAGAATTTCATAACTGCGCAAACGAGCGGCATGGTCAAACACCGCGCCGGCCACGATCAGCTCGTCAGCACCGGTGGCGGTGATGATGTGGTTCAGCCTCTCGGTCACCGTGTCAGGCCCGCCCACAGCGCTGGCCGCGAGCATGCGTTCCACGCCGGCACGTTCGGCTTCGCTCCACAGGTGCTGCATGCTGCTCACGGGTGGCGGCAGCGGGCCGCGCACACCGCGGCGCATGCCCAAGAAGCGCTGCAAGATGGACGTGAAAAGGTACTGCGCTTCATCGTCGGTGGGTGCGGCCACCACATTCACCGCCACCATGGCAAGCGACTGCGGCCAGCGCGCGCTGGGCTTGTAGGTGGCGCGGTAAATCTCCAAAGCTTGCATCAACAAGTCGGGCGCAAAGTGCGAAGCAAAGGCAAAAGGCAGGCCCAGGTGCGCGGCCAGTTGCGCGCTGTACAGGCTGCTGCCCAAAAGCCAAATCGGCACCTCGGTGCCCAGGCCCGGAATGGCGCGCACGACCTGGCCCGCTTGCGGCGCGCCCAGGTAGGCTTGCAGTTCCATCACGTCCTGCGCAAAGCGGTCTTCGTCGGCGCCGGCCAAAGTGCGGCGCAAGGCGCGCATGGTGGGCTGATCGGTCCCTGGCGCGCGGCCCAGGCCCAGGTCGATGCGGCCGGGGTAGAGCGTGGCCAGGGTGCCAAACTGTTCGGCCACCACCAGCGGCGCGTGGTTGGGCAGCATGATGCCGCCGCTGCCCACGCGAATGGTTTGGGTGGCGCCTGCGACATGGCCGATGAGCACTGCGGTGGCGCTGCACGCCAGGCCGTCCATGTTGTGGTGCTCGGCCAGCCAGTAGCGCTGGTAGCCCCAGGCTTCGGCATGTTGGGCCAGGTCGCGCGTGTGCTGCAACGCCTGGGCGGCGCTGCCACCTTCAACGATGGGC
>JANNEX010000615.1:0-4402 GCA_031379155.1 Rubrivivax sp. | reverse complement strand
TCTGACGGCGAAGTCTCGGTCGAGATCCACCAAAACGTGCGCGCCCGCGATGTCTTCGTGGTCCAGCCTACCTGCGTGCCGACGAATGAAAACCTGATGGAACTGGCCTTCATGGTCGACGCCATCAAGCGGGCGAGTGCGAGGCGCATCACCGCCGTCATTCCCTACTTCGGCTATGCGCGCCAAGACAGGCGGCCGCGCAGCATGCGCGTGCCCATCAGCGCCAAGGTGGTGGCCAACATGTTGGAGACCGTGGGCGTTGAGCGGCTGTTGACCATGGACCTGCACGCCGACCAGATCCAGGGCTTCTTTGACATCCCCGTGGACAACATCTACGCCAGCCCGGTGTTGTTGTCTGACGTGAAGAGCAAGAACTACCCCAACCTGGTCGTCATCTCACCCGACGTGGGCGGCGTGGTGCGCGCGCGCGCGCTGGCCAAACAATTGGGCTGTGACCTGGCCATCATCGACAAGCGCCGCGCCGCGGCCAACGTGTCTGAAGTGATGCACGTCATCGGCGAAATCGAAGGCCGCAACTGCGTCATCATGGACGACATGATCGACACCGCAGGCACGCTGGTCAAAGCCGCCGAGGTGCTCAAAGAGCGCGGCGCCAAGAGCGTCTACGCCTATTGCACCCACCCGGTGTTTTCTGGCCTGGCAGTCGAGCGCATCAGCAAGAGCCAGATCGACGAAGTGATCATCACCAACACCATTCCGCTGTCAGACGCGGCCAAGGCCTGCACCAAGATTCGCCAGTTGTCAGTGGCCTTCCTCTTCGCCGAAACCATTCGCCGCATCAGCGACGGTGAGTCGGTGACTTCCCTGTTTGCGGAGCAGAACAACAACTTCTGATCTGCTTGCACCGGGGCCGCGCGCCGCGTGGCCCTAACACCCAGGCGCCTGGTCGCGGGCGCCTTACCTTTTGGAGTCAACATGAAATTCACAGCCTACGAGCGTACGCTGCAGGGGACCGGAGCGAGCCGCCGCCTGCGCAATGCTGCCAAGGTGCCCGGCATCGTTTACGGTGCTGGCACGCCCGCCATGATCGAACTCGATCACAACGCCCTGTTCTTCGCGCTGAAGAAAGAAGCCTTCCACTCGTCCATTCTTGAAATGGACCTGGCTGGCAAGACGCAGAAGGTTTTGCTGCGCGACTTCCAGATGCACGCCTACAAGCCGGTGGTGATGCACATCGACTTCCAGCGCGTCGACGAGACCACCAAAGTGCGCAAGAAGGTGCCTTTGCACTTCTCGGGCGAAGAGAATTCTCCGGCCGTGAAGACCGACAAGTGCGTGGTCAGCCACGTGCGCCTGGACCTGGAAATCGAGTGCCTGGCCGCTGAGCTGCCTGAGTTCGTCAGCATCGACCTGAGTCAGCTGACCAAGAACCAGAGCCTTCACGCCAGTGACCTGGTTTTGCCTGCCGGCATCAAGGCCGTCAAACACGGCACGCAAAACCCGGTCATCGTGGCCGTGACCACGCCCAAGGCCGAAGTTGAAGAAGTGGTGGCCGCACCCGTGGTGGCGCCAGTCAAAGGCAAAGACGCCAAGCCCAAGAAGAGCGAGAAGCAAAACGCCAAGTAAGGCCTGGCCGCCTGGCGGGGATGTGCGTCCAAGCGCCCATTCTCCAACCCCAGGTCCGGCCATCGAGCCCCACTGCGGTGGGGCTTTTTCATGCCCGCGCCCAACATAATCGTGGCCATGATTCGACTCTTTGTTGGCCTGGGCAACCCCGGCCCCGACTACGAAGCCACGCGCCACAACGCCGGATTTTGGTGGCTAGATGCGCTGGCTGAACAACGGGGCACGCGCCTGGTGCCCGAGCGCAGCTACCAAGCCTTGGCGGCGCGCGTGAACCGCGCGGCAGGCCCGGTGTGGCTGCTCAAACCCATGACCTTCATGAACCGCTCTGGCGTGTCGGTGGCCACGCTGGCGCGCTTTTTCAAGATTGAGCCAGCGCAGATCCTGGTCGTGCACGACGAGCTCGACTTGCAGCCCGGCCAGGCCAAGCTCAAGTTCGGCGGCAGCGCCGCCGGGCACAACGGCCTGAAGGACATCCATGCCATGCTGGGCACGCAGGATTTCTGGCGCCTGCGCCTGGGCATTGGCCACCCGGGCGTGAAGGCCGAGGTCATTCACTACGTGTTGAAAAAGCCTTCGGCCGAGCACCGCGACGCCATTGCCAAGGCCAGCGAACAGTCGCTCAAGGCCGTCGACCTGATGCTGGCAGGCGACATGGACAAGGCGCTGGCTGTGGTGCATGCCGGGCCACAAAGACCCAAGCCGCCGCGTGCCTTGCCACCCAAGTCAGACAAGCCGGACGCGCCTGACGATCCAGACGACCCAAACGACCCAGACGCTAAGGAACCGCAATGAAGCACTGGTGGCTAACGCTGATGTTCCTGGCCTTCACCTCGGCCCAGGCGCAGACGGTGTGGCGTTGCGGGCCCGACGGCCGCGAATACTCCAACACACCCTGCCCCGCCGGCAAGCCCGTCGACACCACACAGCCCAGACCCGATGCCGATGTGCGCAGCGCACAAAGCCGCGCCGCGCAAGAAAAGGCCCAGGCTGCGGCCTTGCTGCGCGAACGTCAGTCGCGTGAGGCGTCGCAAGGCAAGGGCGCAGCCGGCATTGCGCCAGCCAAGCCGCCGGCTTCTGCGGCGTCCTCAGCCAAGGCTAAATCGAAGGCGAAGAAGAAGCAGCCGCCTGCAGATGACGGTACTTGGCGAGCAGTTGCTCCGGCGTCTCGACAAAAGAAGGATTGACCGGGATGCAGCTGACAGGGCAGACCTGCACACATTGCGGCTCGTCAAAGTGGCCGACACATTCAGTGCACTTGCTGGCGTCTATCTCGTAGATCTCGGCGCCCATGTAAATGGCCTGATTGGGGCACTCAGGCTCGCAGACATCGCAGTTGATGCACTCGTCGGTAATCCACAGCGCCACGATGAATCAGCCTTCGCCCTGAGGCACGCGGTCACGCAAGCGGCGCAACACCGAAGGCGCCACGAACTTGGATACGTCGCCGCCCAGGGTGGCAATTTCGCGCACAAAGGTGCCGCTGACAAACTGGAACTGGTCGCTGGGGGTCATGAAGACGGTTTCCACCTCGGGCATCAACTGGCGGTTCATGCCGGCCATCTGAAATTCGTATTCGAAGTCGCTGACGGCACGCAAGCCACGCACCACCACCTTGCCGTTGATCTGGCCCACAAAGTCGCTGAGCAGGCCACGAAAGGCCATCACCTCAACGTTTTTGTATTGCGCGGCCAACTCGGTGGCCATGTCCAGCCGTTCGGCAATGGTGAACATAGTGCGTTTGTGGTGGCCAGCTGCCACCGCCAACACCAGGCGGTCAAACAGGCGCGAGGCGCGGCGCATCAGGTCTTCGTGGCCCAGCGTCATGGGGTCAAAGGTGCCTGGGTAGACGGCGGTCAGCGGTGCTTTCAAGGTCACGGCGTGGTCCTCCAGGCTTTGGCTTGTGCTCACAGTCAAAACGCGCGCGCAGTGTAGCCGCGCTCAGTGCGCGCGTTGCAGCAGTTGGGCATGCACGGCGCCCGCTTTGAGGCTGCGGTGCGCCGTGAAACCTTGGGGGCATGCGGCCAGGGCCTGACCCGCCTCGACATACAAAAACCCGCCCGGCGCCACCAGACGCAGGGCGGCGGCCACTGCGTTGTCCGACAGGCCGGCGTCGAAGGGCGGGTCTAGCAGCACCAGCTCGAAAGAATCGGGCGCGGCGCGGCTCATCCACGACAGCGCGTCCACACGCAGCACGGCCACGGTGTCGGCTTTCAGGCGCAGCTTGACGGCCAGCAAACCGTCCACCAGCACGGCATCTCGTTCCAGCAATTGCACCTGCGCGGCGCCGCGCGAGGCGGCCTCGAAGCCCAGCGCGCCACTGCCGGCAAAGGCGTCCAGCACGCGCCAGCCGCTCAGGTCCTGGCCCAGCCAGTTGAACAGCGTTTCGCGCACGCGGTCTGGCGTGGGCCGCAGGCCAGGCCGGTCAGCCACGGGCAGTTTGCTGCGCTTCCATTGGCCGCCGATCAGCCGCACTTCGCCCAGGTGCTGGGTGGCGCGTTTGATGACGGGACGTGTTGATTTCGGATCGCGGCCGTGGGCGCCGGGCCGACCGTTGGTTTCAGGTTTCATTGGCGCACCGCAATGCCTTGCTGCGCCATCAAAGCCTTGGCCTGGCCCACCGTGTATTCGCCGTAGTGAAAGATGCTGGCGGCCAGCACCGCATCCGCCCCACCAATGCGTATGCCGTCGGCCAGGTGCTGCAAATTGCCGACGCCGCCGCTGGCAATCACGGGCACGGGCACGGCGTCACTGACGGCGCGTGTGAGGGCCAAATCAAAGCCGATCTTGGTGCCGTCGCGGTCCATGCTGGTGAGCA
>JANNEX010000614.1:0-6594 GCA_031379155.1 Rubrivivax sp. | reverse complement strand
GCCCATGAAAAAGCCGCTGGCAATGAAGGCGAAGTAGCGCACGTACTGGGTGTTGTAGCCGATGAATTCCACGCGCTCGGGGTTGTCGCGCACGGCGTTGAGCATGCGGCCCAGCGGCGTGCGCGTAAATGCAAACATGAGGCCGGTGCAGATGAAGGTGTAGACCGCAATCAGGTAGTAGAGCTGCACCTGCGGCCCGAAGCTGATGCCGAACAAAGGCTGACCAACAACCCGGTTGCCACTGATGCCGCCCTCGCCGCCAAAAAAGCCCGGGAACATCAGCGCCATGGCGGCCACCAGTTCGCCCACGCCCAGCGTGATCATGGCGAAGGGTGTGCCAGCCTTTTTGGTGGTCACGAAACCCAGCAGCACGGCAAACAAAGCGCCAAAGCCACCGGCTACCAGCGGCACCATGCTGACCGGCAAAGTGAGCTGACCTTTGCTGGCCATGTTCAAGGCGTGGATGGCGAAGAAGGAACCCAGCCCCGAGTACACGGCATGGCCAAAGCTGAGCATGCCGCCCTGGCCCAGCAGCATGTTGAAGGCCAGGCAGGCGATGATGGCAATGCCCATCTGCGACAACATGGTCAGCGACAGGCTGCTCTTCCACAGCAGCGGCGCAATCAGCATGACCAGCGCGTAGCCGCCCCAAATAACCCAGCGGCCCCTATTGAAGGGCTTGAAGCGGTTGACGTTTGCAGCAGCCATCTTCAGCCTTCCCGCGTGCCGAAGAGGCCCTTGGGCCGAAAAATCAGAATCAGCACCAGGAAGAGGTAGGGCAGGATGGCGGCCACCTGGCTCATCTTCACGCTCCACACCGCAAAGCCGAAAGTGTCGGGTGTGATGCTCATGCCCAGGACCTTGAACAGTTCGGCCAAAGAGGTGTCACTGCCGACGGCAAAACTGTCGATCACACCCAGCGCCACACTGGCCACAAAAGCGCCCGCCAGCGAACCCATGCCGCCGATGACGATGACGGCGAAGACCACCGCGCCGACGGCCAGCGCCATTGAAGGTTCAGTCACGCGCAGCGCGCCACCAATGACACCGGCCAGCCCGGCCAGCGCGGTGCCGCCGCCAAACACCAGCATGAACACACGCGGCACGTTGTGGCCGAGCGACTCCACTGAGTCAGGGTGGGTCAGCGAGGCCTGAATCACCAGGCCGATACGGGTGCGTGTCAGCAGCAGCCACACCGAGACCAGCATCAACACGGCCACGAACATGCCAAAGGCGCGAAAGGCCGGGAACTGCGTGCACACCGCGCCGGCCGCGCTGGCGCACACCTCAGGCGGCGCGCCCCAGCCAAATTGCAGGGCCGTGGGCAGCTCGACAATCGTGAACAGCGGCCCTTGCAGCGACAGCGGCGGCTGGAAGTTGAGCGCCTGGCGGCCCCAGATGAGGCCGACGATTTCAAGAATCAAATAGCTCAGGCCAAAGGTGATGAGCAGTTCAGGCACATGGCCAAACTTGTGCACGCGGCGCAAGGCATAACGCTCAAACAGAGCGCCCAGCACACCCACGATGGGCGGCGCCAAGATCAGCCCCCACCAAAAGCCCACCACCTGCGTGACCGAGTAGGCCACGTAGGCACCGATCATGTAAAAGCTGGCGTGGGCAAAGTTCAGCACACCCATCATGCTGAAAATCAGCGTCAGGCCCGAGGCCAGCATGAACAGCAGCAGCCCCACCGACAGGCCGTTAAGCAGTGAGATAAGGAAGTAGGAAACGTCCATCGGGGTTGCTTCTGTGAAGTGGCAGCCGCGCCTTGCTGGCTGCGTGGGCAGAAGTAGAACAGCGCGGTGCCGGTAGCCCCAGCAGCCGCGCTGCCCGCGACTTCAGGTCCGGGTCACGAAGGCCGATTCATCTGGCACGAGGTGGGCGTGCTCGACACGTACGACGGCAGCACACGCACTTCCTGGAAATTGAAGCCCGTGTTCTCGACGCTGTACTTGTTCTTGGCGTCGGCCTTGCGCCATTCGGTGATGTACAGCGGCTGCTGCATCTGGTGGTCGGTTTTGCGCATTTCCAGCTCGCCAGTCAGGCCCTGGAACTTGATGCCGCTCATGGCCTTGGCCACCGCCACCGGCTCCACGGTCTTGGCCTGCGCCATGCCGGCCGACAACAGCGCCAAGCCGGTGTAGGCTTGCAGCGTGTACCAGTCGTCGTTGAACTTGGCCTTGTAGTCGTCTTGCAGCTTGGCCGCGATGCCAGGCAATGAGTTGTGGCCGATGGCCACCACACGCACCTTGCCACCCACGCCTGCGGCCATGGCCGTGGGCACGCCGCTGGTGACGGCGTAGTAGGTGTAGAAGTCGGCGTTCAGGCCGGCGTCTTTGGCGGCCTTGATGAGCAGCGTCAGGTCCTGGCCCCAGTTGCCCGTGACGACTGAATCAGCGCCGCTGGCCTTGATCTTGGCGATGTAGGGCGCGAAGTCTTTGACCTGGCCGATGGGGTGCAGGTCGTCCCCCACCACCTGCACGTCAGGCCGCTTGCGCGCAATGGTCTCCTTGAAGAACTTGGACACCTGCACACCGTGCGCGTAGTTCTGGCCAATCACGTAGACCTTCTTGACGTTGGGCTGGTCTTTCATGAAGCTGGTCAGGGCTTCCATCTTCATCGACGTGTCGGCGTCAAGGCGGAAGTGCCAGAAAGAGCATTTGCTGCCGGTCAGGTCAGGGTCCACCGCCGCGTAGTTGATGTAGACCACTTCTTTGCCGGGGTTGCGCTCGTTGTGCTTGGACACGGCGTCAGAAATGGCGCCCGCCGCACCCGAGCCGTTGCCCTGCAGCACATAGCGAATGCCTTGATCGATGGCGGCCTTCAGGCTGTTCAGGCTTTCTTGCGGCGAGCCCTTGTTGTCAAAGGCCACGAACTCGAACTTCACGCCAGCGGCGTTTTTCTTGTTGAAATGCTCGCCCAGGAATTGCCAGCTCTTGAGCTGGTTCTGCCCCACGTTGGCAAAGGGGCCTGACAGCGGGTCGATGAAAGCGATCTTGACTGTCTGTCCCGCTTGCGCGAAGGCCAGGCCTGAGACCAGTGCGGCAGAGGCCGCGATGCTGACGCCGAACAAACGGTGGGTGAATCTCATTGTCTGTCTCCAAAGATGCAAAGAAGGGCTGGAATGAAACCGCGAGAAGGTAGCGCAAGTGCAAGCCCTTGGCGCTCAGTGACTACCCCGAAGCCGCTGTCTCCAGCGTGACTTTCGCGGGTCAACCCTGTGACGAAACCCTGCTCCAAGCCCTGATCGCGCCTGCGCTGACAATCGTGGCATGAACGCGCCTGTTGCTTTACCTGCCTCACTGGGCCCCGTTTGGCACGCGTCTGGGCTGATGCGCAGCCTGGGCCCGCCTTTTGCCGTGGCCCAAGCCAGCCAGGCTTTGCCACAGCCGCATTGGGTGGCGGTGAGCGACAGCCTGGCCATTGAGCTGGGCCTGTCGGGCTGGCTGCGCAGCGACGACGCGTTGAGCCTGTTAGCGGCAAACCAGGCAGGCAACGGGGCGCCACCTGGCGGCACGCTGGCCAGCGCCTACTCGGGCCACCAATTCGGCGTCTGGGCGGGCCAGTTGGGTGACGGTCGCGCCTTGCTGTTGGGCGAGGCCAATACCCCTGCCGGAACGATGGAATTTCAACTCAAAGGCAGCGGCCTGACGCCCTACTCGCGCATGGGCGACGGCCGCGCCGTGCTGCGCTCTTCCATCCGCGAATTTCTGTGCTCTGAAGCCATGCATGCGCTGGGCATCCCTACCACGCGCGCCTTGGCCATCGTGGGTTCGCCGCTGCCGGTGCGCCGCGAAACCATCGAAACCGCTGCGGTGGTGACACGCGTGGCGCCCAGCTTTTTGCGCTTTGGCCACTTTGAGCACTACACCCACACCGAGCAAGACGTGGACGCGCTGCGCCGCCTGGCCGATGCGGTGATCACGCACTTCTACCCCGAATGCCAGGGCCAGCCCCAGCCCTACGCTGCGCTGCTGCAAGCCGTGGCACTGCGCACCGCGCGGCTCATGGCGCAATGGCAGGCGGTGGGCTTTTGCCACGGTGTGATGAACACCGACAACATGTCCATCCTGGGCTTGACCATCGACTACGGCCCCTTCGGCTTCATGGACGCTTTCGACCCTGGCCACATCTGCAACCACACCGACCAACAGGGCCGCTACGCCTATGCGCGCCAGCCCAACGTGGCGTTTTGGAACCTGCACGCGCTGGCGCAGGGCTTGATGCCGCTCATCGAAGACAGCGACGTTGCATTGGCCGCGCTGGAGCCCTACAAGGCCGAGTTTGCAAGCGCCATGCTCAGCGCCCTGCGTGCCAAGCTGGGGCTGGCCACTGCACGCGAAGAAGACAGAGAACTGGCCGACGACTGGCTCAAGCTGATGGCGCAGGACCACACCGACTTCAGCATCAGCTTTCGCCGCCTGGCTCGCTTCAACCGCAGCGTTGGCGCAGACCGCACTGACGAAAACAGCGCCGTGCGTGACCTCTTCATAGACCGCGCCGCCTTCGATGCCTGGGCGCTGCGCTACCAAACCCGCCTGCAAACAGAAAGTAGCGTTGATGCAGAACGCGCCGCGCGCATGAACCGCGTCAACCCCAAGTTCGTGCTGCGCAACCACCTGGCCGAAACCGCCATCGAAAAAGCCCGTGCAGGCGACTTCAGCGAAGTGCAGCGCCTGCTGAAAGTTCTGCAAGCGCCCTTCGACGAACAGCCTGAACACGAAGCCGACGCCGGCTTCCCGCCCGACTGGGCATCACACCTGGAAGTATCCTGTTCATCATGAATGCACCCGCCACAGCCCACGACCACGCCCACGACCACAACGACCCCCGCTACGCCGTCAAAAAGAGCGACGAAGAGTGGCGCAGCCAGCTCGACCGCATGCAGTACGAGGTGGCGCGCCACGCCGCCACGGAACGGGCTTTCAGCGGCAAGTACTGGGACCACTTTGCCGCCGGCAAATACCTGTGCGTGGGCTGCGGCACGCCGCTGTTTGAAGCCGCCACCAAGTTTGACGCCGGCTGCGGCTGGCCCAGCTACTGGGAGCCCATCAACAGCGAAGTGGTTGAACGCGTGGTCGACAAAGCCCACGGCATGGTGCGCGTGGAAGTGCGTTGCAATAAATGCGGCAGTCACCTGGGCCATGTTTTTGAAGACGGGCCAGAACCCACGGGTGAGCGCTTTTGCATCAACTCGGCATCGATTGATTTCAAGGCGGCGGGCGCATGACCGCCGCAGAGATTGAGGCGCTGCTGCGCGCGGCCCTGTTGCCCACGCACATTGAAGTTGACGACGACAGCCACCTGCATGCTGGCCATGCCGGCGCGCGCGAAGGCCGCCACTTCACGGTGCGCCTGAGCAGCGCGCGCTTTAACGGCCTGTCGCGCGTGGCGCGGCACCGCCTTGTGTATGATTCTCTCGGTCCCCTGGCTGCCCAGGGCGTGCATGCCCTGGCCATCGTGGCCAAGGCGAGCGACGAAGCCTGATCAGGCACCCCGCCATCGGCCCTGCGACCCCACCTGCCGCCCCACTTGCCGCCCCACCCCGGGCAGCGCCTTGCCCATTGAAAGCCCTCTGCCCATGAAGCTCAAGACCCTTGCCGCACGCGCGGCCCTGGCCGCCCTGGTTTTGCCCCTGGCGATGCCACTGACTGCCCTGGCCCAGAACATCGCCACCGTCAACGGCAAAACCGTGCCCAAGGCGCGGCTTGATACGCTGCTGGCGCAAGCCGCCAAGGCCGGCCAGCCGGTGACGCCTGAACAACAGCAGCAAGCCAAAGACCAAGTCGTGCTGCGCGAGATCTTTGCGCAAGAAGCCGAAAAGCGCGGCATCCCGCAGTCAGCCGACTTTCGCGCGCAGATGGAACTGGCGCGCCAGAGCATCATGATCCGCGAGCTGTTTGCCGACTACAGCAAGAAGCACCCGGTCAGCGATGACGCCGCGAAGATTGAGTACGACAAGTTCAAAGCCCAGTCCACCGGCACCGAGTACCGCGCGCGCCACATCCTGGTCGAAAAGGAAGACGAGGCCAAAGCGCTCATCATCAAGCTCAAGGCCGGCGCCAAGTTTGAAGACCTGGCCAAAGAAAACAGCAAAGACACAGGCTCAGGGGCCAACGGCGGCGACCTGGACTTCGCCAAACCTGAGAGTTATGTGCCCGAGTTTGGCGCGGCCATGGCCAAGCTGAAAAAAGGCGAGATGACCGATGTTGCCGTGAAGACGCAGTTCGGCTATCACATCATCCGCCTGGACGACACGCGCGAGGCCAGCTTCCCGGCCTTCGACGACGTCAAGGGCCAGATCAAGCAGCGCCTGGAACAGTTGCAGATGCAGACCTTCCAGGACGAGTTGCGCAAGAAGGCCAAGACAGACTACAAGTTCGGCGGCCAGTAAAAGCCGCTGCCCGAATGGAACAAGGGCCCGGCGCGTGAGCGTCGGACCCTTGTTTTTTGGCAGCGCTGTTTACGGCATCAACACCGTCGAGCCCGTGGTCTTGCGCGCTTCCAGGTCGCGGTGCGCTTGCGCCACATCGGCCAAGTCATAACGCTGGTCGATGCGGATTTTCACCGCACCGCTGCTGACCACGGCAAACA
>JANNEX010000717.1:0-5022 GCA_031379155.1 Rubrivivax sp. | reverse complement strand
GCGTCCAAGTCCGCCTGCGGCGCCACGGTCAGCGCCACCTCCTCCAATGTCTCGGGCGCGGTCTCCAGCGTGTGCGCCAGCACTGACAGGGCGCACACCGCGCGGCGCGCCGGCAGGTCGGTGAGCTGATGCGTGGCCTGCGCCTGCACATGGTGGCGCACGCTGGACACCGCCGCTGCGCCCAAGCCCCAGCTTTCGCACAGCGCCGCACCCAGCTTGTCGTGGCTGACGCCAAAACCGGCTTGCTCCACCAGCACCAGTTCAAGGTCACCGGGTGCAGCGCGCAGCATGCTGCGGTAGTGGTCGGGCGCGTGCTTGAACAGCACCGCCTTGCCACATTCTTCAAACAAACCGGCCGAGTGCGCGGCCCAGGCGTCCAGAGACAGGCGCTGCGCCAGACGGCCCATGAGCAGACCCCGCCAGGCGGCGCGTTTCCAGATCGGGTCGAGCTCGGGTGCAGGCGGGAAGGCGGCGCGCAGGCTCATCTCAAAGGTGATGGCGGCGACTTCGCGCATGCCCAGGTAGGTGATGGCCTGGTGCACGCTTTGCACGCGGCCTTTGAGGCCATAAAGCGACGAGTTGACGGCCTTCATGACGGCTGAGGCCAGCGCCATGTCGCCTTCGATGAGGCTGGACGCGGCTTGCAGGTTGATGTCGTCGTCGGCCATCAGCAGCGACAGCTCCAGCACGGCCTGTGGCTGCGAAGGGATGTCGACGTCAAGCGTGCGCAATTCTGGGTTGACGGACATGGCGTGCGCTCGGCTGACGGGGTGGCGCCCATCGTAGGCAGTCAAGCCCGCCGCCAAGGCCCAGAAACGGGGGCCTATGGCGCCGCTGTTTGGGCTATGCCAGCGCTGATTGGCTCAAGGCGCGTCTTGCAGCATCCACTGCGCCGCGCGCTGCGCAATCATCAGCGTCGGCGCATTGGTGTTGCCACTGGTGATGGTGGGCATGATGCTGGCATCGGCAATGCGCAGCCCTTGCAAGCCCTGCACCCGCAAGCGCGTGTCCACCACCGCGCCGGCCTCGCCGTCGCGCCCCATGCGGCAGGTGCCCACGGGGTGGAAGATGGTGGTGCCGATGTCACCGGCCAGGCGCGCCAGGTCTTCGTCACTTTGGAACTGCACGCCGGGCTTGACTTCACGCGGCTGGTAGCGCGCCAGGGCTGGCATGGCCGCAATGCGGCGTGTCACACGCAGCGACTCGGCCGCCACCAGGCGGTCTTGCGGGGTCGACAGGTAATGCGCCTGGATGCGCGGCGCGTCTTGCGCGCGTGGCGAAGCAATGCGCACAAAGCCGCGCGACGTGGGGTTGAGGTTGCATACGCTGGCCGTGAAGGCGTTGAAGCGGTGCAGCGGCTGGCCAAAAGCGTCCAGCGACAGCGGCTGCACGTGGTACTGCAAATTGGGCCAGGCCAGGCCTGGCGAAGAACGCGTGAAGGCGCCCAGCTGCGAAGGCGCCATGCTCATGGGCCCGCTGCGCTTGAACAGGTATTGCAGCGCCATGCCGGCCTTGCCCCACCAACTGTGGGCCATGGTGTTGAGCGTCTTCACGCCCTGCACTTCAAACACGGCGCGAATCTGCAAGTGGTCTTGCAAGTTTTCGCCCACGCCGCTCAGTGCGTGGGTAGGTGTGATGCCGTGTGCGTGCAGCAGCGCCGGGTCGCCTATGCCCGACAGTTGCAGCAGCTGCGGCGTGCCCACCGCCCCCGCGCACAGCACCACTTCGCGTGTGGCCCGAGCTTGCATGGGCGCGCCGCCGCCGGCCGGCATGACTTCGACGCCAGTCACGCGCTGGCCGTGCATCAACAGGCGGCAGACGTGCGCGCCCGTCCACACCTGCAAGTTGGGCCTGGCCACCACCGGGCGCAAAAAAGCCTTGCTGGTGTTCCAGCGCAGACCACTGTGCTGGTTGACTTCGAAGTAGCCCACCCCTTCGTTGTTGCCGCCGTTGAAGTCGGGGCTGGTGGGGATGCCGGCTTCGTTGGCGGCGGCGGCAAAAGCGTCAAGGATCTGCCACGACACACGCGGCTTTTCGACCCGCCATTCGTTGCCTGCGCCGTGCAGATCGCTGGCGCCACGCCAGTGGTCTTCGTGGCTTTTGAAGTGCGGCAGGCACGCGTCCCAGCGCCAGGCCTCGTCACCGGTCAGCGCGGCCCAGCCGTCGTAGTCGCGTGACTGGCCGCGCATGTAGATCATGCCGTTGATGCTGGAGCTGCCGCCCAGCACCTTGCCGCGTGGGTAGCCCAGCGTGCGGCCGTTGAGGCCGGCGTCGGCTTCGGTGCGAAACATCCAGTCGGTGCGTGGGTTGCCTATGCAGTACAGGTAGCCCACGGGAATGTGAATCCAGTGGTAATCGTCATGGCCGCCGGCTTCGATGAGCAGCACGCGCCGGGTCTTGTCGGCCGAGAGGCGGTTGGCCAGCAGGCAGCCCGCCGTGCCGGCGCCGACGATGATGTGGTCGTAAGTGGGGGTGCCTTCGCTCAAGGTGTTATCCGACATGGCTGGCCAGCACCGGGAAGAGCTTGATGAGCCCGTCAGCCAGCAACTCCACCGCCATGGCCGCCAAGATCAGCCCCATCAGCCGCGTCATGACATTGATGCCGGTGCGCCCCAGCACCTTGGCAATGCGCCCCGAGGCCGAAAAGACGATGAAGGTAACCAGCGCGATGACCACGCCGTAGCCCACCAGCACACCCAACTGCCAGACATGGCGCGTCTTTTCGGCATAGATGACCATGGTCGAAATCGTGGCTGGGCCGGTGAGCAACGGAATCGTCAGCGGCACCACGGCAATGCTGGCGCCAGCGTCGAGTTTTTCCTGGCCGTCGCTCACGTCATTGGGTTTGCTTTCGGCCGGCTGCGCATTGAGCATGGCCAGCGAGCTGATAAGCAGCAGGCAGCCGCCGCCGACCTGGAACGAGGCCAGCGAGATGCCAAAAAACTCAATCACCTTGATGCCGGCCAGCGCGCTGACCGCAATCACCACAAAGACCGAGAACGAGCTGATGCGGATGGTCTGGCGCCGCTGCTCGCGGCTGAAGCTTTGCGTGAAGTGGATGAAAAACGGCACCACGCCAATGGGGTTGACGATGGCCAGCAGGGCAATCAAGGGCTTCAAAAGGTCCATGCGGCGATGTTAGGTGCAGCCCCAGCCAGACCACCCTGGCAGGCACTCTTCAGGCTTCAAGGGTTAGCCCGTGGACGACAAAACAACACTTGACGCCAGGGCGCTTTGCAGGCAAGACTTTGGGGCGCCCATAATTGGGGGTCTGTGTCTGGCAGCCGCGCCTTTCGTCTGAATGGTTTACGCAGGGTTGAGCTCCGCATGGTTTTTCAGGTTCATTTAAGGGCTCCCCGTGGGAAACAAACTGTACGTCGGTAATCTGGCTTATTCGGTGCGCGATGACTCGCTGCTCCAGGCCTTCTCTCAATTTGGCACCGTCACATCGGCCAAGGTCATGATGGACCGCGAAACCGGCCGCTCAAAAGGCTTCGGCTTTGTTGAGATGGGCACGGACGCTGAGGCGCAAGCCGCCATCAATGGCATGAATGGCCAGCCGGTTGACGGCCGCGCTGTGGTCGTCAACGAAGCGCGCCCGCGTGAGGAGCGCCCGGGCGGCTTTGGCGGCGGCGGTGGTGGCCGCAGTGGCGGTGGTGGTGGCGGCTATGGCGGTGGTGGCGGTGGCGGCTACGGTGGTGGCGGCGGTGGCGCTGGTGGTGCCGGCGGCGGTGGTGGCCGCAGCCCCGACGGTGGTGGCGGTGGCGGTGGCCGCAGCCCCTACGGCGGTGGCGGTGGTGGTGGCCGCAGCGGCGGTGGCGGTGGTGGCAGCTACGGCGGTGGTGGTGGCAGCGGCGGTGGCAACCGCGGCGGCTACTGAACGACGGCTTCACTGCACACAAAAAACAAGGCGCCTGCGGGCGCCTTTTTTGTCGCTCGGCTGCGCGCTCAGCCTGGCTCAGTAGCGATCAGGCCGCAGCACCTGCACGGCGCTGAAGTAAAGCGCCACGCTGTAATGCGCCGCGTAGGTGGCCATGACATGCTCGGCCAAGGCGTCGGCCACCGTGTCGTCGCAGATGATCCTGAGTTCAATCGTGCGGTCGGCCTCCCAGTCGCCTTCACGCACCCCTTCGCGCCAGGCGCCGTGCACTTCGCTCACCGTCCAGCCCTGGGCGCCACGCTGTTGCGCGTCGCGTACGAGGCTCTTTTCCAGCACCGCTTCAGCCACGATGACGAGCAGGGTTTTGGCGTGTTTGTTCATGAGCCCAGCCTTTGCGCCAGCCAGATGTAGAGCGGAATGCCGACCACGATATTGAACGGGAATGTGATGCCCAGTGCGGCCGTGATCGACAGCGCCGCGTTGGCCTGCGGCACCGCAATGCGCATCGCCGTGGGCGCGGCGATGTAGCTGGCACTGGCTGCCAGCGTGGCCAGCACGGCGATGCCGCCCGTGCTCAGGCCCAGTGCCAGTCCCACGCCCGCACCGGCCAGGGCCAAAAGCGGCGGCACGCCCAGGCCGATGACCAGCACGGCAGGGCCAAAGCGCTTGAGTTCGGCCAGTCGGCCGCCGGCCACCAGGCCCAGCTCCAGCAAAAACAGCGCCAGCACGCCTTTGAAGGGGTCGATGAACACGGCCTTGATGGGCGCCGTGCCTTCCACCCCAGCCAGCGCGCCAATCAACAAACCGCCCAGCAGCAACAGCACGCTCTTGCCCAGGAACACGTCGTGCGCCAACTCGCCCCAAGGCGCACGGCGGCCGCCTTCGCGCAGCGACCAGCGGGCCAGCAGGATGCCCGCCACCAGGCCCGGTGCTTCCATCACCGCCACCCACAGCGCGGCGTGGCTTTCATAAGCGATGCCCTCGCGCGTGAGTGCCGCCGTGGCCACGGCGTAGGTGACGACGCTGACCGAGCCGTAGTGGGCCACCAGCGACGCCGCGTCGGCGGCGTTGAGGCGCAGCGCGCGGGCCAGCGGGAACAGCACAAAAGGAATCACAAAGCCCAGCGCCATACAGGCCAGCAC
>JANNEX010000585.1:0-1706 GCA_031379155.1 Rubrivivax sp. | reverse complement strand
GTGTCGGCAATTTCTGCCGCAGGCCGCTTGCCAGCGCTGAGCTGCTGTTCCAGCGCGCCACGCTCGGCCGCCAGCTTTTCCATGCGCGTGTCGATCTGCTGCAACTCCATGCGCAGCGGGCGCGTCAGGTTGGCCAGTTGTGAACGTGTCTGCGCAGCGTGTTTGCGGTCATCACGGCCGGGACCGCTGGGTTTGTTGGCGGGCTTGACCGCAGCCGCTGGCGCAGGTGCCGCGTCCACCACGACCGCCTTGGGCGGGTCGGGCAACGGCTGACCCTTCGCCGCTGCACGGCTCACGTCCAGCAGCCACTTCTGGTAGTCGTCCAGGTCGCCATCAAAAGGCTGCACCTGGCCACGCGCCACGAGCCAGAATTCATCGCAGGTTTCGCGCAGCAGCGCGCGGTCGTGGCTGACCAGCATGACCGTGCCTTCAAACTCATTGAGCGCCATCGACAGTGCTTCGCGCGTCGTCAAGTCCAGGTGGTTGGTGGGCTCGTCCAGCAGCAGCAAATTGGGCCGTTGCCAGACCAGCATGGCCAGCACCAGGCGCGCTTTTTCGCCGCCACTCAAGCTGCCCACGGCCTGCTGCGCCATCTCGCCGGTGAACTTGAAGCGGCCCAGAAAGTCACGCAGTTCCTGTTCACGCGCGGCCGGGCCGACGTCGCGCGCCAGGCGCACCATGTGCATCAAGGGGCCGTCGTCCAGGCTCAGCACGTCCAGCTCTTGCTGGGCAAAGTAGCCGATGACGAGGCCCTTGCCTTCGGTCATGCGGCCCGCCAAAGGCGTCAAGGCTTTGGCGATGGTTTTGACCAGTGTGGATTTGCCCTGGCCGTTGGCGCCCAGGATGCCGATGCGCTGGCCCGCCAGCACGCTGCGGCTGATGCCTTTGACGATGGCGGTGCTGCCGTAGCCACAAGCTAGGGCGTCAAATGACAGCATGGGGTTGGGCAGGCTTTGCGGCTCGCGGAACTCAAACTGAAAGTCGCTGGCGGTGAGCACTGGCGCCAGCCTTTCCATGCGCGCCAGCGCCTTGACGCGGCTCTGCGCCTGCTTGGCCTTGCTGGCCTTGGCTTTGAAGCGGTCGATGAACTTTTGCAGGTGGTTGATGCGGTCTTGCTGCTTGGAAAACGCGGCTGCGGCCAACACCAGACGCTCGGCGCGCATCTCTTCAAAGGCGCTGTAGTTGCCGCCGTAACGTGTCAGCGTTTGCTCGTCCAGGTGCACCGTGACGCGCGTGATGGCGTCCAGAAATTCGCGGTCGTGGCTGATGATGAGCAGCAGGCCTTCGAAACGCTTGAGCCAGGCTTCCAGCCACACCAAAGCGTCCAGGTCCAAGTGGTTGGTGGGCTCGTCCAGCAGCAGCAATTCGGCCGGGCACATCAGCGCACGCGCCAGTTGCAAGCGCATGCGCCAGCCGCCTGAGAAGCTGTTGACCGGCGCGTCAAGCTGTTCGGTCTTGAAGCCCAGCCCCAGCAGCAAAGCCTGGGCGCGCGCCGGTGCATCAAAGGCGCCGGCTTCGTCCAGCGCCAGGTGGGCGTGGGCCATGGCGTTGCCGTCACCGCTGGCTTCAGCGGCGGCCAATTCCTTTTGCGCGGCCAGCAGCGGCTGGTCGCCTTGCAGCACAAAGTCGGTGGCGCCGTCTTCGGTCTCAGGCATCTCTTGCGCCACTTCGCCCACGCGCCAGCGCGGCGGAATTTCCACGTCGCC
>JANNEX010000570.1:0-7087 GCA_031379155.1 Rubrivivax sp. | reverse complement strand
GCGGTGTGCGACGAAGCGGCAGCGTTGGTGCAGGGCACGGCGCTGAGCGGCGCGCCGGTGTTGCCCGTGTCGGCCCACACGGGCCAGGGCCTGGACGCTTTGCACTCGCTCTTGCGTGACGCTGCCCAGCTCAGCGCACGCACGTGGACTGATGCCGAAGCCTTTCGCCTGGCCATCGACCGCGCCTTCACGTTGGACGGCGTCGGCACGGTGGTCACCGGCACGGTGCATGCCGGCCAAGTCAGCGTGGGTGATGAGCTGCAAATCGTTCCCGGCCAGGTCAGGGCGCGTGTGCGCAGCCTGCACGCGCAGAACCGCTCGGTGCAGCAAGCGCAAGCCGGTCAGCGTTGCGCCATCGGCCTGGTGGGCGTGGCCAAAGAAAACATCGCCCGCGGTCAATGGCTGGTGCAGCCGCAAGCCGCGCTTGAGACCAGCCGCATCGACGCCAGCCTTACGCTGTGGCAAGGCGAAACCAAGCCTCTGCGTTCAGGCACCGCCGTACACGTGCACCTGGGCGCCGCCGACGTGTTGGCCAGCGTGGCCGTGCTCGATGGTGACGCGCTGGCGCCGGGCGAGAGCGGCCGTGTGCAACTGGTGCTGCGCCAAGCCCTGGGTGCCTGGTGGGGCGACCGTGTGGTGCTGCGGGATGCATCGGCCACACGCACGCTGGCCGGTGGCACGGTGCTCGACCCGCTGGCACCTGCGCGCTACCGGCGCACGCCGCAGCGCCTGAGCGAACTGGATGCGTTAGCGCAAGCCACCGCGGCCTTGCGCCAGCAGGCTTTGCTGGCCGCCGCGCCGCAAGGTGTGGACCTGCACCGCTTGGCCGCCGCTCAGGGTCAGACCTTGCCCGCACCACCCGCAGACTGTCTGCATCTGGCCGAAGCGCAAAGCCACTGGGCCTTGGGCCACGCGCATGCTGAGGCGGCCGCAACCAAGGCGCTGCAAGGCCTGGCCGCCTTTCATGAATCGCACCCGGATGAGCTGGGCCCCGACGCTGCAAGGCTGCGCCGCTTGGCACTGCCGCGCCTGCCTGAGCCCTTGTGGCGCGCACTGCTGTTGCACTTGCAAGCCTCCGCCGCACTGGGCCTGCGCGGCGCTTTTGTGCACCTGCCCGACCACGGTGTGCGCTTGTCGGCCACCGAAGAGCGGCTGGCGCAGAAGGTTTTGCCGTCATTGGCCGCTGCCGGCTTTGAAGGTGCTTGGGTGCGTGACTTGGCGCGCGACGCGGCTGAGAGTGAACTGTTGATGCGCATCACCTTGGCGCGCTTGGCGCAACGCGGTGAATTGCACCAGGTGGTCAAAGACCTCTACTACGCTCCTGCCACGATGGCCAGGTTGGGTGTGCTGGCGCGCGGCGTGGCGGTGGCACAAGACGGCGCGGTGCTGGCGGCGGGCTTTCGTGATGCCACGCAGCTGGGGCGCAAGCGCGCCATCCAAATCCTGGAATACTTTGACCGCATTGGCCTGCTGCGAAGGGTGGGCGATGTGCACCGGCTGCGTGGCGACAGTGCGCTGTTTTTGGACGGGCAGCAGCCATGAAGGGCGCTGAATTCAAGAGTGATGTCATGGTTAGTTTGGAGGGGAAACGATCCCGGTGGATCGGCCGGGCTTCAAACCCGGTGGGTGGCGCCATGCGTCGCTGGGTGGGTCCGACTCCCACTCCCCTCCGCCACAAGCATCGTCTCGCCTGCTGCGCGGGCTGGGGTCGGGCCTGCGATGCTCGCCGTACTTGTGTACGGCTGTGCTTCTCGGCCCAACCGCAGCCCGCTCGCTACGGCGATACGACGCTTGTGGACCGGTTGATGGGGGATTCATGATCGTTGCGGGGTGTGAGTTTCCTGCTGAGCTTTTTTATCTGGTCGAACACCAGGTGTGGCTGCGTCTGCATGGTGACGGCACGGGAACCGTGGGCATCACGGCGATGGGCATCGTGCAAGCCGGTGAGATCTACATGTGCCGGCCCAAGCTGGTGGGGACCGTGGTGCAGCAGGGCAAGTCGTTGGCGGTGGTGGAGTTGGCCAAGTCCATCGTGTCAGTCAAGTCGCCGGTGTGCGGTGAAGTGCTGGAAGTCAATGCGCTGCTGGCTGCGCAGCCTGATCGGGTGCACGGCGATCCTTATGGTTCAGGGTGGTTGGCGCGGCTGCGGCTGACGGCTTGGGACGCGGACAGTGCGCTGTTGGTGCACGGCGCTGGCGTTGAGGCGGCCATGTCGCACTTCGCCTGGCTCAACAAACTGGGCGCGGCATGAGCTTTGTGCAGCAGCCTGTGGATGGCCTGGCGATCTTGCTCTGGGCGGCAGACCCTGATGAGCCGCATCGGCTGGCCACGCCCTTCTTTCAAGCTGCTGCGGCTGCGGCGATGGATGTGCCGGTGGAGATTTACTTCACGGCGCGCAGCGTGCGTTTGTTGGTACCGGGTGTGGCCGAGTCCTTGCGCGCATCACCACTGTTTGACAAGACCATCCTCGACGCCATGCAAGAAGCGGTGTCGCACGGCGCCAAGCTGCTGGCTTGCACCGACGCGCTGCATGCCAACGGCCTGCGCGCCGACGGCTTGATCGCTGAGTGTGCAGGCCCCGGCGGCGCGGTGCAGTTCATGGCACGCGCTTGTGATTTGCGCTGGCGCGCCTTGGTGTTTTGATGGCCTCAAGCAACCCCGTGTTGCAAGCCTTGCTGGCGCGTCAGTCGCTGGGCAGCAAGCACCTCATTGAGCCTGGGCCGGATGCTGCTGCGCTGGCCCAGATGGCTGCGGCAGCCTTGCGCGCGCCTGACCACGCCGAGCTGGCGCCGTTTTGCTTCAAGGTCGTGCACGGTGCCGCGCGTGAACGGCTGGCAGCCTTGTTCGAACAAGCCGGCCTTGATGCTGGCAAGGACGCGGCTGCTGCGCGCGTCGACGCCGACCGCGCCCGCCGCGCACCCGTCACCGTGGCCGTGGTGGCGCGCATCGACCTGGGCCACCGCATCGTGCCGGCGCATGAACAATGGATAGCCGTGGGCGCAGCCTTGGCCAACTTCTTGAACGCGGCCCATGCCTTGGGCTTCGCGGGCAAGATGCTCAGCGGCGCCAAGGTGCGCCACGCCGCCGTGCAAGCGGCGTTTTGCGAGCCTGGCGAGACACTGGTGGGCTGGGTCGCCTTGGGCACCGCCACGCCGCCACCCCAACCCACACCCGCGCGCGCTGCCAAAGCCACGCTGGCCAGCGTGATGAAAGACTGGACATGACTGATCACATAACTGAGCACATAACTGAGCAAGTGATTGACCTGCGCTCTGACACCGTCACGCGCCCCACCGCCGCCATGCGTGCCGCCATCGCCGCTGCGCCCGTGGGTGACGACCAGTACGGCGAAGACACACTCACCAACCAGTTGCAAGAACGCTGCGCTGCGCTGCTGGGCAAAGAAGCGGCGCTGTGGCTGCCTTCGGGCACGATGGCCAACCAGGTGGCGCTGCGTGTCTTGACGCGGCCCGGCGACGAAGTCATCACCAGCCGTGAAGCCCATGCCGGCTGGCACGAAACCGGCGGTGCTGCCGCCAACGCTGGCGTGCAACTGGTTGAGGTGGGGCAGGGCGGCCTGTTCACGCTGGCGGACTTTGAAGCCGCCATCAAGCCCAGCCACTTGCCGGTGTTTGCGCCGACCCGCTTGGTGCAGATCGAGAACACCCATAACCGAGGCGGTGGCCTGGTCTTTCCGCAGATGGAGGTGCTGCGCATCTGCAACGCGGCACGCTCATGTGGTTTGGCCAGCTTTTTGGACGGCGCGCGTGTGTGGAATGCCAGCGTGGCCAGCGGCTTGTCAGAGGCTGAACTGGCCGCGCCCTTTGATCTGGTGGCTGTGGCTTTCAGCAAAGGCCTGGGCGCGCCGGGTGGCTCTTTGCTGGCCGGCTCGCGCGCCCACATCACGCTGGCCACGCGCCACCGCCGCATGCTGGGCGGCGCCATGCGCCAGACCGGTTTTTATGCCGCCGCTGCCTTGTTCGCGTTGGACCATCACCGCAGCCGTTTGGCTGATGACCACGCGCACGCCAAGCTGCTGGCGCAGGCCGTGGCCGGCTTGCCCGGTGTGCGTCTGGACATGGCCACGGTGCAAAGCAACATCCTTGTTTTTCACCTGGATGCGCCCGCGTTCGACGCCATGGGCCTGGTGACGCAGGCGCGCGCACAAGGTGTGCTCATCAACGCCTTTGGCCCGCGCACCGTGCGCGCGGTCACCCACCTGGATGTGAGCCGTGCGCAAGTGCTTCGCGCCGCCGACATCCTGGCCAGTTTGCTGTCAGGCGCGCCGCATTGAACCCATTTCGATTCGCCAACAACAACACAGGAGACACCATGCAAACCCGTCGACATCACCTCGGCTTGTTGGCCGCCGCAAGCTTCGCGCTGGGCAGCGCCCACGCGCAGGACACCCTCAAGATCGGCGTCATCATTCCCATGACCGGCCAGCAAGCCAGCACCGGCCGCCAGGTGGACGCGGCTGTGAAGCTGTGGCTGGAGCAAAGCGGCGGTAAAGCGGGTGGCAAGAAGGTCGAGATCATCGTCAAAGACGACGCCGTCATACCCGACAACGGCCGGCGCATCGCGCAAGAATTTGTGGTCAACGAAAAGGTGGTGGCGCTGGCCGGTTTTGGCTTGACGCCCATCGCGCTGGCCAGCGCGCCCATCGCCACCCAAGGCAAGACGCCGATGGTGGTGACGGCGGCGGCCACTTCCATCATCACCGAGGCTTCGCCCTACATCGTGCGCACCAGCTTCACGCTGCCGCAGGCCAGCGTGGGCCTGGCCGAATGGGCGGCCAAGAACAAGGTCAAAAAGGTCGTCACGCTGGTGGCTGACTACGGCCCCGGCAACGACGCCGAAAAGTACTTTGCCGACCGTTTCTTGCTCAACGGCGGCACTGTCTTCGACAAGCTGCGCACACCGCTGCGCGCGCCTGACTTTGCGCCCGTGCTGCAAAAGGTGCGTGACCTGGCACCCGACGCGCTGTTCGTCTTTTTGCCCTCGGGCCAGGGCGCGCAGTTCATGAAGCAGTTTGGTGAACGTGGGCTGGACAAGGCCGGCATCCGACTCATCGCCACCGGTGACGTCACCGATGACGACCAGCTTAACGACATGGGCGATGTGGCGCTGGGCGTGGTCACGTCGCACCACTATTCAGTCGCCCACCCCAGCGCCATGAACAAGAAGTTTGTCGCCGACTTCATGGCCATGCACAAGTTCCGCCCCAACTTCATGGCCGTGGGCGCCTGGGACGGCTTGCGGCTGATCTTCAAGGGCCTGGACAGCACCAAGGGCGTGGGCGGTGACGCACTGCTGGCAGCGATGAAGGGGCAAATCTTTGAGAGCCCGCGTGGCCAGATCCTCATCGACGGCCAAAGCCGCGACATCGTGCAGGACATCTACATCCGCCGTGTCGAGCGCAAAGATGGGCAGCTCTACAACGTCGAATTCGACGTGCAAAAGGCAGTCAAGGATCCCGGCAAGTTGAAGTAGCCAGCCGCCGTGCTAACGCTGCTGTTCGACGGCATTGCCTTTGGCATGCTGCTCTTCGTGCTGTCACTGGGCCTGGCCGTGACGCTGGGCTTGATGAACTTCATCAACCTGGCGCATGGCGCTTTTGCCATGGCCGGCGGCTATGTGCTGGTGGCCTTGATGCAGCGCGCGGGCTGGCCGTTCTTGGCCTGCCTGCCGGCGGCTTTTGTAGCCACGGGCGTGCTGGGCGCGGTGCTTGAACGCAAGCTGTACCGGCCCATGTACAGCAAGCCGCACCTGGACCAGGTGTTGTTCTCCATCGGCCTGACTTTCATGGCCGTGGCGGCGGTGGACTTTGTCATGGGTTCGCAGCAGCAAAACGTGCAACTGCCTGAATTCTTTCGCCAACGCTTTGAGTTTGGCGAAGGCGCCTGGATGCTGGGCATGGGTGCCTACCGGCTCTTCATCGTGGTGCTGTGTGTGCTGCTGGCGCTGCTGCTGCAAACCCTGCTCTCGCGCACACGTTTTGGTAGCCGCTTGCGCGCGGCGGTGGACGACCCGCGCGTGGCCGCAGGCCTGGGTATTCCGGTAGACCGCGTATTTCTTGTCACCTTTGCCGTGGGCTCGGGCCTGGCAGGTTTGGGCGGCGCACTGGGCGCCGACATCCTGGGCTTGGACCCGAGTTTTCCGCTCAAGTGGATGGTCTATTTCCTCATCGTTTGTGCCGTGGGCGGCACCAGCAGCATCAGCGGCCCGCTGGTGGCCGCGCTGGTGTTGGGCATTGCCGATGTCATGGGCAAGTACTACGTGCCCAAGCTCGGCAGCTTCATCGTCTACATGCTGATGATTGCGATTTTGTTGTGGCGCCCGCAAGGGCTGTTCACGCGCGAGTCGGGGCGATGAAGGGTCCGTCACCGTTGCTGGCCAGCGCGCGTTGGCGTGCCTGGGAAGTGGCGCTGTGGCTCGCGCTGTGGGCGGCGCCGCTGCTGCTGCCATCGCATGCGGCGCTCATCAACGAAGTGGCCATCCTGGCGCTCTTTGCGCTGTCGCTGGACTTGATCCTGGGCTATGCCGGCATCGTGTCGCTGGGCCACGCCGCCTTCTTTGGTGTGGGCGCGTATGGCGCAGCGCTGTTTGCCAAACATGTGATGCCCGACCCGCTGGTCGGTCTGGCGGTCGGCACTGCACTCGGTGCCGTGTTAGGACTGCTGACCAGCCCGATGATTGTTCGTGGCAGCGACCTGACGCGCCTGATGGTGACCATGGGCGTGGCGCTGGTGCTGTTCGAATTGGCCAACAAGTTTGACGGCATCACGGGTGGTGCCGACGGCTTGCAAGGCGTGGTTATGGGCCCCATCGTCGTGCCTTGGGCGGGCGCATTCGATTTCGATTTGGGTGCGCGGGTGGCTTCCTTCTATTCGCTGACCGTGTTGTTCCTGGCCTTCCTGCTGCTGCGCCGTGTCGTGCATTCGCCGCTGGGCGTGTCGCTGCAAGCGCTGCGCGACAACCGGCTGCGTTTGTCGGCCATCGGCCTGTCGGTGAACGGGCGGCTGGCTGCCGTGTACACGCTGGCGGCGGCGCTGGCGGGCGCGGCTGGCGCGCTGCTGGCGCAGAC
>JANNEX010000559.1:0-6890 GCA_031379155.1 Rubrivivax sp. | reverse complement strand
GGCCTGCTGCGCGCCTGCCAAAACCGCATGATGGTGCAGATGAGCAAAGCGCTGTCTGCGCTGCTGCGCACCAGCTTCGAGATCAGCACGAGCAAACGCGACGGACCGGCGCAGTCTTTGCCACTGCACCGCGCCGTGCTGGACGCTGTGATTGCGCGCAACCCCGCACGTGCCGAGAAGGCCTGCCTGGTGCTTATTGACGGCGCGGGGCAAGACATTGAACAAGTGCTGGCCACCCGTCGCAAGCTGCCATCGCTGAGCGCTCCGGCCGCCAATCTCAAGGGCACCAAGGCGCGAAAGCCTAACGCCGCTATTCCTTGACCGACCCGGTCAGCCCCGACACGTAGTACTCGACAAAAAACGAGTACACAAAAGCCACCGGCAGCGAACCCAGCAGCGCACCGGCCATCAACGGGCCCCAGTGGTAAACGTCGCCTTCCACCAGTTCGGTCACCACGCCCACTGGCACGGTTTTGTTCTCGGACGAGCTGATGAAAGTCAGCGCGTAGATGAATTCGTTCCAGCTCAAGGTGAAGGCGAAGATGCCGGCGGATATCAAGCCGGGCACGGCCAGCGGCAACACGATCTTGACGAGGATCTGCCAGCGTGTGGCGCCGTCAATCAGTGCACATTCTTCCAACTCAAAAGGGATGGAGCGAAAGTAGCCCATCAAGAGCCAGGTGCAAAACGGAATCAGGAAAGTCGGGTAGGTCAGGATGAGCGCCCAGCGTGTGTCAAACAGGCCCAGCTCGAAGACGATGGTGGCCAGCGGAATGAAGAGGATGGAAGGTGGCACCAGGTAGGCCAAGAAGATCGACAGGCCCACTTGTTTGGCGCCTGAAAAGCGCAGACGTTCTATCGCATACGCGGCCAGCACCGACGCTGCCAATGAGGCCACCGTCGACACCACCGAGACGATGACCGTGTTCCACAGCCATTCAGGGTAAGCGGTGTCAAACAGCAGCTTCTTGAAGTGCGCCAGCGTGGGCTCAATGACCCAGAAAGGGTTGCCGTCGCGTGACAGCAATTCGTTGTCTGGTTTCACACTGGTGATGGCCATCCAGTAAAACGGAAACAGCAGCACGAACAGGAAGATGGCCAGTGGCAGGTAGACGACCACGATCCTGTGGCGGCGTGTTTCCAGGAAGCCCATGCCGCCTTGGTCGGCGACGGCGGTGTTGGCGGTGCCGCTCATTTGTCAGTTCCGCCTTGCTGCCAGGCGCGGCGCTGCAAGCCGAAGTAGCTGAAGAGAATGGCCGACAGCAAGAAGGGCACCATGGCTATCGAGATGGCGGCACCTTCACCCAGTGCGCCGCCGCTGATGGCGCGCTGGAAAGACAGCGTGGCCATCAGGTGCGTGGCATTCAGCGGCCCGCCGCGCGTCAGCACGTAAATCAGCTGGAAGTCGGTGAAAGTGAAGAGCACCGAGAAGGTCATGACCACGGCGATGATGGGTGTCAGTAGCGGCAGCGTGACATGGCGAAACTGCTGCCAGGGTGTGGCGCCATCAATCGCCGAGGCTTCGTAGTAAGACGGCGAAATGGTCTGCAAGCCGGCCAGCAAAGTGATGGCCACAAAAGGCACGCCGCGCCACACGTTGGCGAAGATGGTGGCCAGGCGCGCGTTCCAGGGGTCGCCCAGGAAGTCGATGTATTTGTCGATGACGCCCATCTTCACCAGCATCCAACTGATGATGGAAAACTGCGCGTCGTAGATCCACCAAAAGGCAATCGCCGACAACGCCGTGGGCACGATGTAGGGCAGCAAGATGACGGCGCGGAAGAAGGTCTTCATGCGCAGGTTTTTGTTCAGCAGCAAGGCCAGCCACAGGCCCAGGCCGAATTTCAACACGCTGGCCACCGTGGTGTAGAAAAGCGTGTTGAAGAGGGCCAGGCGCGTGACGCTGTCGCCGATGAGGAAGGCGTAGTTTTCCCAGCCCACCCATTCGCCGCCCCGCCCCAGTTTGGCGTCGGTAAAACCTAACCATGTTCCTAAGCCCAGAGGATAGGTCAGGAAGAGCAGCAGCAGCACCGCCGCCGGCAGCATGAACAGCAGCCCCAGGGCGTTGCGGCTGTTCTGCAGTTTTTCAAGCATCGGCGAGAAGTGGGGATAAGAGATTGGCGGCGTCCCGACCAAGCAGGCGCCGCGGAACCGACTTGGCCGGGCCGCTGGCGTCGCCCCCTTGAGGGGGCAGCGCCGAAGGCGCTCCGGGGGTGGGCATATTCAAACTTTGTAGTAGCGCTCAGCGCGCTTCTGGGCACGCTCAGCAGCCTCTTTCGGCGTCTTGGAACCACTGGCCGCTTCAGCCACCATGTTGACCATGATGAAGTCGGCCGCCGCACCCGCCGATGCATAACCCAGCTTGCCCGCATAACCCGCAGGGCGCAGGTTCTTCACGCAGTCACGGTAAGGCGTGTGCTTGGGGTCCGACGTCCAGATCGCACCCTTGGCGAATTCGGCCAGGGGCGGCGCGATGTAGCCGCCGGCGGCGGTCTGCCAAGGGTCGAACTGCTCTTGCTCCATCATGAAGCGCAAGAACTCTTTGGCCGCGCTCGGGTACTTGGTGTACTTCATGACCATCTGGTTGAAGAACAGGTGCGACTCGGTCGGCACGCCCACCGGCCCGATGGGGTAGTTGGCGTGGAACACGTCTTCCTTCAGGTCACGCACCTTTTGGTCAGTGGATGTCTTGGTGGCGTAGTAGATGGAGATGCCGTTGTTCGTCAGGCTGATCTGGCTGTCCAGGAAGGCCTTGTTGTTGTTGGGGTCCAACCACGACAGCGTGCCGGGAATGAAGGTGGCGTACATCTCTTTGGCGTATTCCAGCGCGCGCAAGGTCTCGGCGCTGTCGATGACGACCTTGTTGCCGGCGTCGACCAGCTTGCCGCCGTGTGACCACACCAGCCAGTTGCACCACAGGCCATCACCCGTGGCGTTGCCCAGCGCAAAGCCTGGTGGCGTGCCCTTGGCGTGCAGGGCCTTGAGCAGCGCCAGGAAGCCGGTGGTGTCCTTGGGCACGGCATCAAAGCCCGCCGCTTTGATCATGCTTTGGCGGTACACCAGCATGGCACCGGCAGCGCCCAGGGCGATGCCTATCCACTTCTTGCCGTCGGGGCGCAAGTAGGCTTCGCAGGCCGGGTACCAACCGCCATACTTCTTGCCCAGGTAGGTGGCCAGGTCGGTCACGTCGAGCAGCTTTTCGGGGTAGAGATTGGCGTCGTCGTTGGTCGACAAGATGATGTCGGGGCCCGCGCCGGTGTTGGCCGCCACCGCCGCTTTGGGGCGCACGTCTTCCCAGCCTTCGTTGTCCACACGCACTTCAATGCCGGTTTTCTCGGTGAACTTCTTGACGTTGACCATGTAGGCGTCAATGTCGCCCTGCACAAAGCGGCTCCAGCGCAGCACGCGCAGCTTGGCGCCTTTTTCGGGCTTGAAGCTCAGCGCTTGTGCGTGCACGGCGGGTGCCCACACGGCTGCGCTTGTGCCCAGCGCGGCGGTGGCGGCCACGCCAGCCGTGCCTTCCAGAAAGCGGCGGCGGTTGAAGTCATTCATGGGTCTCTCCTGGGGTGGTAGCGCAGCCTAGGCTGCAAGCCGCCGGCCGCTGCCGGCATCAAAAAGATGGGCCCGATTCAGGTCGGGCATGAGGTGAATGGTGCTGCCTGGCACAAAGCTGTGGCGGTCGTGGAACACAACGGCTAACTCTCTACCTTGGTGGCGGCAAGAAACGAAGGTGTCAGCGCCAGTGGGTTCGACCACGGCAACCTGGGCGCTGATGCCTTGGTGGGCAGCCAGCGCAAGGTGTTCAGGCCGCGTGCCAAAGACCACGGGCTGGCCGTCCTCACCGGCGCTGCCGGCGGGGGCTGGCAGGCGCGTGCCATCACCCAACTCCACCTGCGCATCACCACCCGCGCGGCGCAGCGTGCCGGGCAAGAAGTTCATGGAAGGCGAGCCAATGAATCCAGCCACAAACTGATTCTGCGGCATGTCATACAGCTCCAGCGGGCTGCCGGTTTGTTCGATGCGGCCGTCGCGCATGACGACGATCTGGTCGCCCATGGTCATGGCCTCAATCTGGTCATGGGTGACGTAGATCGAGGTCGTCTTCAGGCGCTGGTGCAGTTCCTTGATTTCGGTGCGCATGGCCACACGCAGCTTGGCGTCCAGGTTGCTCAGTGGCTCGTCGAATAAAAACACCTGCGGGTCACGCACGATGGCGCGGCCCATGGCCACACGCTGGCGCTGGCCGCCCGAGAGTTGCCGTGGGTAGCGTTGCAGCAATTCGCCCAGGCCCAGGATTTCTGCGGCGCGCGCCACTTTGGATTCAACCGTGGCTTCATCCAGCTTGGCCAGCATCAGCGCGAAGGCCATGTTCTGGCGCACCGTCATATGCGGGTAGAGGGCATAGTTCTGGAACACCATGGCGATGTCGCGCTGCTTGGGCGGCAACTCATTCACACGCTGCGTGCCTATGCGCACTTCACCGGAAGTGATTTGCTCCAGGCCAGCAATCATGCGCAGCAAGGTACTCTTGCCGCAGCCGCTCGGGCCCACCAGCACGGTGAAAGAACCGTCGGCGATTGAGATGTTCACCCCGTGCAGGATGTCGACCACGCCAAAGCGCTTTTTGACATCGGCAATCGTCACGCTGGCCATGCGGTGTGTGCCCCCGGGGATGCAGTGCGAAGACGATACGCGCGGCGGCGTGGCGCACAAGCCGGGGCTAACCCGTTGTCGTGAAGCAGAAGTTGTCTGATAACCTGACGAACATGCCTGCGCTCGCCCGTGCCACTTCAATGCCCGTGGCCAAGGTCGCAGGGCAAGGTCAAAGCCAGCAAGGACAAGGGCATCTGGGCAGCGTATCGCTGGCCGACCGCCTGGCCGACAGGCTGGTGGCACAGGTCGAGGGCGGGTCGCTCAAGCCGGGTGACCGCCTGCCCACCGAAGCGCAACTGGCGGCCAGCCACGGTGTCTCGCGCAGCGTGGTGCGCGAGGCCGTGCACCGGCTGAAGTCGCGCGGGCTGCTGGTGTCGCGCCAAGGCTCGGGCGTATTTGTCAGCGCGCCGGCTAAGAACCGTCCACTCGAATTTGACCCCGCCGTGCTGGAGTCGGTGAACGCCGTGGTGCACGTGGTTGAAGTGCGGCGCGTGCTGGAAAGCGAGATCGCTGCCTTGGCCGCCAGGCGCGCCACCAAGAGCCAAGTTGCCGGCATGCGCCGCGCGCTGGTGGCTATCGACGCTGCCAGCGCCGCCGGTGGCGACGGTGTGGCCGAAGACCTGGCCTTTCACCGCTGCATCGGCCAGGCCACGGGCAACCCTCAGTTCGGCCGCGTCATCGGCTTCTTGGAGCAGTACCTGCGCGAGGCCATGCGCATCACACGCGGCAATGAAGCGCGCCGGCTGGACTTCATGCAAGCCGTGCGTGTCGAGCACCGCGCCATTGTCGACGCCATCGCCGCACATGACGCCAGTGCGGCACGGCGCGCGGCCACGCGCCACCTGGCGCACAGCCAACGTCGGCTTGAAAAGGGCGGTGTGATTGCCCGCCACACACGCGGTGCCGCTGCTGCATCGAACCTGAAGGAAGACCCATCATGAAACTGCTCATCACCGGCGGCGCTGGTTTTGTTGGCACGCGCCTGGCGCGCAGCCTGCTGCAACAGGGCACGCTGGCCGGGCGGCGCATTGAACAACTGGTGCTGGCCGACCAAGCGCAGCCGCAGGCCGACCTGTTGGCTGACAAACGCGTGCAAGCGCGAGTGGGCCCGCTGCTGTCGCATTGCCAGGCCTTGCGCGACGAAGGCTTTGATGGCGTCTTCCATTTGGCGTCGGCTGTGTCGGGTGAATGTGAGGCTGACTTTGAGTTGGGCCTGCGCTCCAACCTGGACAGCACACGCGCGCTGCTGGATGCACTGCGCCACCGCACAGAACATGGCGGTGCATCCACCACTGCGCCGACACGGCTGGTGTTTTCCAGCTCTATCGCCGTCTTCGGCCCCGACCCGGCCTACCCATTCCCCGCCGAGGTGGGCGACGACACACTGCCCATGCCGCAGACCAGCTACGGCACGCAAAAACTCATCTGCGAACACCTGGTGGCCGACTACACGCGCAAGGGCTATATCGACGGCCGCGCGGCGCGGCTGATGACCGTCACGGTGCGGCCGGGCCGGCCCAACGGCGCGGCCAGTTCCTTCTTCAGCGGCATCATCCGCGAGCCACTGGCGGGTGTGGAATCCATCTGCCCCGTGGCGCCTGAGGTCACGCACCCGGTGTCGTCACCACAGCGCACGGTGCAGGGTTTGATCGCCGTGTATGAGGCCAGCCGCGAAGCTTTTGTGGGCCGCAGTGCCATCAACTTGCCGGGCCTCAACGTCAGCGTGCAGCAGATGCTGGACGCACTGGCGGCGGTGGCCGGGCCCAAGGTGAGGGCGCTGGTGCGCTTTGAGCGCGACGCGCGCATCGCCGGCATCGTGGCCAACTGGCCACGTGGTGCTCGGCCCGGCCGCGCGGCTGGGCTGGGCTTGCATGCCGAGGCCAATTTCGAAGACATCATCCGCCAATACATCGCCGACTGCGGCAACGACAGCGTCGCGCTGAAAGGACTCCACTCATGAACAAAATCGACCTCAATGGCCGCGTGGCGGTTGTCACCGGTGGCGCCCAGGGCATAGGCCTGGCCATCAGCGAAAGGCTGCTGGCCAGCGGCGCCAAGGTGGTGATGTGGGACATAGACGGCGCCAAGCTGGATGCGGCCATCGCCGCTTTGTCGCCACTGGGGGCGGTGGGCGCGGTGAGTGGCCAAGTGGTGGAACTCACCGACGACCCCGCCGTGGCCGCCGCCACCGCGCTGGCCCTGGCGCGCGAAGGGCGCATTGACATCCTGGTCAACAA
>JANNEX010000543.1:0-3535 GCA_031379155.1 Rubrivivax sp. | reverse complement strand
GCCATGTCGGCCATGCCCATGGGCGCGCCGGGGTGGCCGGAATTGGCCTGCTGCACGGCGTCCATGGCCAGGGCACGAATGGCATTGGCCATCAAGGAAGTGTCGGGGGTGTTGATGGCCATGGTCTGCGGCAGGAAGGGGAGCCAGAAGGAGGCCCGCATTCTAGGAGGCCACTGCCACGGCCGCTGCGCTGCGCTGCCGCTGTCCTTCGGGGTTGCGGCGCCATTCGTATCATCGACCCATGCAAGGCCTACACCTCACCGCCGACCTGCGCGGCTGCTCCAGCGCCAGCGCGCTGATGCGCGACGTGCAGGCCTTGCGCGTGCTGTGTCTGAAGAGCGTGGCCGCCGTGGGCCTGGACGCGGTGGGCGAGCTCTTCCACACCTTCCCCGCACCGGGCGGTGTCACTGGCGTGGTGTTGCTGGCCGAATCTCACCTGGCGGTGCACACCTGGCCCGAACTGCACGCGGTGACGCTGGATGTCTACGTGTGCAACCTGCATGGCGACAACAGCGCGCGTGCGCAGGCCTTGCTGGCCGCATTGCAAGCGGCTTTTGAGCCGCAGGGCGTGCAGCACAACAGCCTGCTTCGGGGCCAGGTCAGCGACGAGGCAAGCGGCCAGGATGCAAGGGTTTAGCCGCAGTTCGTTTTATCGAGATTTTCTGGATTTGCGCATTTTGACGATTAAAGTCCAAAGCCCTCGCTCAAGGAGCCTGCATGAAGCGCGCCCATGTTGCTTGCCTGACTGCCTGCCTGGCCGCCCGCCTGACCGCTTGCCTGACTGTTTGCTTGACGCTCCTGGCCCCGGGCAGCGCCCACGCAGCCTTCCCCGACAAGCCCATCAAGCTGATGGTGGCCTTCGCACCGGCCAGTTCCACCGACATCGTGGCGCGCCTGATTGCCGAACAAATGTCGGCCAGCCTGGGCCAGACCGTGGTGGTGGAAAACAAGCCCGGCGCGGGTGGCAACATCGCCACGCAACAGGTCATGAATGCGCCGGCTGACGGCTACACCTTGCTCATCCACAGCGTGGCCTACGCGGTCAACCCTTCGCTGTTTGCCAATGCCGGTTACGACGCGGTCAAAGACCTGCAAGCCGTGGCCATGGCCGCCGTCACGCCCAACATGGTCTACGTGCACCCCGACGTGAAAGCCACCACGCTGGCCGAGTTGCTGGCGCTGGCGCGTGAGGGCAAGCTGTCCTATGCCTCGTCAGGCAACGGCACCACCACGCACCTGGGCGCCGAGTGGCTGTTTCGCGCACTGGGCAAGGTGGACATCACGCATGTGCCCTTTCAGCCTGCGGCCGCCACGCAAGCCGTGGTCAGCGGCCAAGTGCCGGTGGCCAGCACTTCCATGCCGCCCGCGGTGCCTTTTGCCAAGAGTGGCAAGGTGCGGCCGCTTGCCGTCATGTCGCTCAAGCGCAGCCCCGCGCTGCCTGATGTGCCCACGGTGGCCGAGCTGGGCTACAAAGACTTCGAGGCCAACACCTGGTTTGCCATCTTTGCGCCGGCCAAAACGCCGTCGGCGGTGTTGGACTTGCTCAACGCCGAAATCAACAAGGCGCTGGCCAGCCAGGCCGTGCTTGACCGCTTTGAGCAGTTGTCGCTGCAAGCCCAGCGCCTGGACCGCAGCGCCACGCGCCGCTATGTCGAAAGCGAAGTCGCCAAGTGGGGCAAGCTGGTCAAGGACATCGGCGTCAAAGTCGAATAGCGCACAGGTTAAAACGATGAAGCTCCTGAGTTTTTTGGACGCCGCAGGCCAGCCCACCTGGGGCGTGTTGACGGCTGCTGGCCTGGTGCCCCGCGCGCAGCTGGGCGCAGCTGCGCCAGCCACACTGCTGGGCCACATCGAACGCTGCGCCAGTGACCTCAGCCATGCCACTGAACTTGCGCGTCAGGCTGCGGGCAAAGCCGGGCTGGCGCTGGACACCCTGACCCTGCTGCCCGTGCTGCCCAAGCCCGGCAAGATCATCTGCCTGGGCGTGAACTACCACGACCACGCCAAAGAAGGCGGCAACACGGTCGCCGACTATCCCGCCCTGTTCCTGCGCTGCAACAGCAGCCTGCTGGCCCATGGCGCGCCGCTGCAAGTGCCGCGCATCAGCAGCAAGCTCGACTTTGAAGCCGAGCTGGCGCTGGTGATGGGCCAGCGCGCGCGCTTCGTCAGCGAAGCAGATGCCTTGCAGCACGTCTTTGGCTACGCCTGCTTCAACGACGCCAGCCTGCGCGACTACCAGCGCAAAACCTCGCAGTGGACGATAGGCAAAAACTTCGACGCCACCGGCGGTTTTGGCCCGCACCTGGTGACGGCCGACGAATTGCCGCCAGGCTGCGTCGGCCTGCATATCGAGAGCCGGCTCAACGGCCAGGTCATGCAAAGTGCGTCCACCTCGAGCATGGTGTTTGGCGTGGCGCGCACGATTGCCCTACTCAGCGAAAGCCTGACGCTCGAGCCGGGCGATGTGGTGGTCATGGGCACGCCGGGCGGTGTGGGCTATGCACGCACGCCACCGGTGTGGATGAAGGCCGGCGACACCATAGAGATCGACATCGAAGGCGTGGGTCTGCTCAGCAACCCCGTCGCATAAAGCCTGCAAGGGCTAACCCACAAACGAAGGAGACACTGAGATGGACCGCAGATCAATGCTCAACACCGGCGCCACCATGGCGGTGGGTGCCGTCGCCGGCTGTGCTTTGCCAGGCACGGCGCAGCAGGGTGTGAAGACGCCATTCAACGTGCCGGCCACCTACGTGCCCATCGTCGGCAGCGAACTCATGTTCCCGGTGCGGCGCATCTACTGCATAGGCCGCAACTACCGCGCACACGCCATCGAGATGGGCTCCAACCCCGACCGCGAGCCGCCTTTCTTTTTCCAAAAACCCACCGACGCGATCCAGAACGTGGCCGTCGGCACGGTGGCCGACCACCCGTACCCGCCGCTGACCAAAAACTACCACTACGAGGTGGAATTGGTGGCCGCGCTGAACAAGGGCGGGCGCAACATTGCCATGGCCAGCGCACTGGAGCATGTCTACGCCTACGCGCTGGGCCTGGACATGACCCGGCGCGATTTGCAGCGCGCCATGGGCGACGAAAAAAAGCCCTGGGAAATTGGCAAGAGTTTCGATATGAGCGCGCCCATAGGCCCGCTGCACCGCGCCAGCCAGATTGGCGGATTTGCCGCCGGTGGCATCTGGCTCAAAGTGAATGGCGTGACCAAACAAAACGCCAACCTCAACCAGATGATCTGGAGCGTGGCCGAGCAGATCAGCAAGCTGTCAGAAGCCTTTGAGCTGATGCCCGGGGACATCATCTATTCCGGCACCCCTGAGAACGTGGGCCCGGTGGTGCGCGGCGATGTCATCGAATGTCACATCGACCGCCTGCCCAGCCTGAGCGTGAAGATAGTCTGAGCTGACCTAACTGGAGAATGGTATGACCTTGATGCTGAACACCCTGCGCCGTGGCGCCGCCTTGACCTTGGCCTTTGTGTGCGTGCAAGCGCTGGCCCAAACCCCGGCTGCCGCACCCG
>JANNEX010000524.1:0-7117 GCA_031379155.1 Rubrivivax sp. | reverse complement strand
AACCGGACCAAAGCCACAGCCACCGAAGAAACCGTCAAACAACAATCTTGCTCAAATCTACCCCGCTAATGTAGCCGCAAAACGATGCCAGGGTCGGGCAAAGTGCCATCGACCACCGGCGCTGTCGCGCCCAAGCCCGTCGCAGCCAGCGCAGATAATGCCTTTGGCCACTGCACCTTACCCTGCTGCACATGACGAAAACTGCACTCATCACTGGTGTCACCGGCCAAGACGGCGCCTACCTCGCGCAACTGCTGCTGGAAAAAGGCTACACGGTGCACGGCATCAAACGCCGTGCCTCGCTGTTCAACACCGACCGTGTCGACCACCTCTACCAAGACCCGCACGAGCAGCACCCGCGCTTTGTGCTGCACTACGGCGACCTGGCTGACAGCACCAACCTGATCCGCATCGTGCAGCAGGTGCAGCCCGACGAGGTTTACAACCTGGGCGCCATGAGCCATGTGGCGGTCAGCTTCGAGCAGCCCGAGTACACCGCCGACGTCGACGGCATTGGCACGCTGCGCCTGCTCGAAGCCATCCGCATCCTGGGCCTGAGCAAGAAGACGCGCTTTTACCAGGCCAGCACGTCTGAGCTTTACGGCCTGGTGCAAGAAACGCCACAGCGCGAGAGCACGCCCTTTTACCCACGCAGCCCCTATGCGGTGGCCAAGCTCTACGCCTACTGGATCACGGTGAACTACCGTGAGGCCTACGGCATGTACGCCTGCAACGGCATTCTGTTCAACCACGAAAGCCCGCTGCGTGGCGAAACCTTCGTCACGCGCAAGATCACGCGGGCCATGGCGCGCATAGCGCTGGGCCTGCAAGACTGCTTGCACCTGGGCAACCTGTCGGCGCTGCGCGACTGGGGCCATGCGCGCGACTATGTGCAGATGCAGTGGCTGATGCTGCAACAAGACAAGCCCGAGGACTTTGTCATCGCCACCGGAACGCAACACAGCGTGCGCGACTTTGTGCAGCGTGCGGCTGGCGTGCTGGGCATTGAAGTGGCGTTCAAGGGTCAGGGCGCTGAAGAAGTAGGCGTGGTCAGTGCGGTCAGGAAAAGTCAGGGCGGGCTGCCCGCCAAGTGCAAGGTGGGCGACGTGATCGTGCGCGTCGACCCGCGCTACTTCCGCCCCACCGAAGTTGAAAGCCTGCTGGGCGACCCTTCCAAAGCCAAGGCGCGCCTGGGCTGGACGCCGACCACCCGCTTCGAAGACCTGGTCAAGGAAATGGTGGAAAGCGACTACACCAGCGCCAAGCGCGACAGCCTGGTCAAGCTGGCCGGCTTTCAGGCCTACGACCAGCACGAGTAGCGCGCGTGTCCAGCCCGCCAAGAATCTATGTCGCCGGCCACCGGGGCTTGGTGGGCAGCGCCATCGTGCGGCGCTTGCAGAAAGGGCCGGCGCACGAGCTCGTCACCCGCACACATGCAGAGTTAGACCTTACCGACACGGCGGCCACCGAGAGCTTCTTCGCCGCCGCCCAGCCCCGGCAGGTCTACCTGGCCGCCGCCAAGGTGGGTGGCATCGTGGCCAACAACACCCTGCCCGCTGAGTTCATCCGCGACAACCTGGCGATACAGAACAACGTCATCCACGCCGCCTGGCGCCACGGCGTGCAGCGCCTGCTGTTCCTGGGCTCGAGTTGCATCTATCCGCGCCTGGCGCCGCAGCCCATGCGTGAGCAAGACCTGCTCAGCGGCCCGCTGGAAGCCACCAACCGCCCCTACGCGCTGGCCAAGATTGCCGGCATCGAGATGTGCTGGAGCTACAACCGCCAGTACGGCACGCGCTTCCTGGCCGCCATGCCCACCAACCTGTACGGGCCCGGCGACAACTACCACCCCACGCACAGCCACGTCATCCCGGCTTTGCTGCGCAAGTTCCATGAAGCAAAGCGGCACGGCGCACCCAGCGTCACGGTGTGGGGCACGGGCACACCCCGGCGCGAGTTTTTGTTCAGCGACGACATGGCCGATGCCTGCGTCTTTCTGATGAAGTTGCCCGACGATGGCTTTGCGGCCTTGCTGGGCAGTGACGAAAGCGTCAGCGGCCGCTTCGAGCCGCCGCTGGTCAACATCGGCGTGGGCCAAGACCTGACGGTTGCCGAACTGTCGACTTTGGTGGCAGAGGTGGTGGGCTATGGCGGCGCCATCGACTATGACCGCAGCAAGCCCGACGGCACGCCGCGCAAGCTGATGGACGTGAGCCGCTTGACGCAGGCCGGTTGGGTGGCCCGCACCCCATTGCGCGAGGGCTTGCAGCGCGCCTACGCCGAGTTTTGTGAGCGCGAAGGCAGCGCCGAGTCAGCACAGGCCGTGGCGCAGCGCGTCTAGGTGCAATGGCAGCACACGCTGCGCCAGCCTCGTCGCCTCACGCCTTCAGAAAAGACTTTCGCGCACGAAGACCACGTCGCCGTCGCGCAGCGTGTCGGTCATGGCCGGCTCCAGCACCTGCACCTTGCCCGTGCCATCTTTGCGGTGCACCTTGATGCCTTTGTCGGTGCCGCGCGCGCTCAGGCCGCCGCCGGTGGCCAGGGCTTGCAACAGGGTCATCTCACGCTCCAGCCGCATCGGGCCGGGGCGCTGCACTTCGCCGTAGATGTAGACCAGGGGTTGGCGGTCGACCCACACGGTGTCGCCATTGAGGATGAAGAGGTCACGCGCTGCGCCACCCACGGCAAACAGCGTGGGCAGGTCTATTTCCTGTCGAAAGGGCTGGCCGCTGCGTGTGCCGGTGATGACCACCAGGTCGGCGCCGCCGGCCGCCGTGCCGCCGGCCATGGCCAGCAGGTCGGTCAGGCGCATGTCGGCGACTTCGATCGGGTAGCGGCCGGGGCGATTCACCTGGCCCAGCACGCTGGCCTGGTTGCCACGCACTTGCAGCACCACCAGAGTGACTTGCGGGCTTTTGACGAAGTTGCCGTTGCGCAGACCATTGGCAATCAAACTTTCGGCCTCGGTGACGCTTTGGCCGCCCAGGCGCACCTGGCCCAGCAGCGGGTAGGACACGACACCGGCTTCGGTGACGCGCGTTTCCAGCGTTAGCTCGGGGTTTTGGAACACCGAGATGCGCACCACGTCGCCAGCACCCAGGCGATATTCGGTGGGGGCGGATCGCGGTGCAGGCGCTTGCGCGTGGGCGGCGCCAGTGAAGCCACTGAGCGCCCAAAACAGCGAGCAAAACACGGCAGCCTTTGTGGCCGCCAAGGAGGTGGCCAGACCCTTCATCACTTGAGCCCCAGACCTTTGTTGACGTCGGTGGCGCTCAGCGCGCCACTGGCGGCGGGTGCGGCGGGCGGCGCGGCTGCGGGCGCCGAAGCGGCAGAAGCCGCATCAACCGCAAACTTGCCCACGTATTCCACCTTGGCCGCCGCGCGCAGGGCCTTCATGTCGTCTTCAATCAGCTTGCGCTTGCGCTCGTTGAGCAAGAACTGTTCGATGGCCGGACGCGCCTGCTCTTCGTTGACAGGCTGGGTGCGCGAACTGGCCAGCACCACCACCTGCGCGCCGGTGGGCGACGGCACGATCATGGCCTGGCCGTCTTTCATGCGCGCCATGGCATCCAGCGTATTGAAGGGCAACTGCTCAGCGGCGCGCACGGCCTGGTTGCCAGTAAAGCGCAGGCCCGCACCCTTGAGGTATTCGACAAACTCGTTGATGTTCTTGGCCGCAGCGAGCTTTTCGCGCAACTCAGCCAACTGTTCCGGACGCGCTTCAATGGCGATTTCTTGAATGCTGTAGACGCGCCGGTCGCGGAAGAGGTCGGGCTTTTCGTCGTAGTACTTCTTGATCTCTTCGGGCGTGGGCTTGGTTGCGGCCTCGCCCACCTTGTCCATGTAGCCACGGGCCAGGATTTCGCGCCGCGCGGCTTCCAGCTGCTGCACCACACGCGGGTCGCGGTCGACCTTGAGCTCATCGACCTTTTGCAGCGCCAGTTGCTGCTCAATCAGGCGCTCAAGGATCTGCTTGGTGGCCGCGTCGGTCTGTTCGGGGCGCAGGTTGCGCTGCTGGGCCAGCACAAAGTTGATCTGGTGGACGGTGATCTCGTCCTTGTTGACCTTGGCCGCCGTCTGGCTGGCGGCCTTGTCTTTCTTTTCGCCGCAACCCACCAGCAGTGCCGCCGCCGCCATCAGCACCAAAGGGGCCGACAATTGGGACAGCGAAGGGACGCGCAAAGTAGGTTGATGCATGTGTGGTTCCTGAATCTTTGGGGCAGACCTGCACAGCGCGGAACTGAGCCGGCCACAAGTGCGCGGCAGTGTAACGCCAGTGCTATGACCTGCTGGGCTGCGCGCCCCCTCAAACTGGGTGCACCGCCGCGCGGCCCTGTGCAGGCCTAAGACAAGGACTGCACCCTTGCCAATTGCCAGCCCTGCCCCACGGCCTTGACCTTGGCCAACAGCCACAGCTCACGAAAGGGCGAGGCCGCCTGGCCCAGCCTTTCGCTGATGAGGCCGCTGAATTCGACACTGGCCACAAAGGCTTCGTGCAACTCTTCCAGGGCCAGCAGCTTGGCTTGCAGTTCAAGCACCTCGGTGTGATTGGGCCCGGGGCCTCGGCTGGCCAGTTGTTCACGCAGGTCTTGCAACAGCGGCTCGGCGGCCAGCACACCCAGGGCCGGCAAATCGGCACGGTCCCAGGCGGCCTGCATCTGCATGAAGCTTTCGCGCGCCACTTGCAAGAAGGCCTGCGTGTCGTCGCCGCACGTGGCGCGGCGTTTCACCAGGCGCGGCACCAGGCGGTCTAGCACTTGATGCCCATATGCAAGGCCACGATGCCACCGGCCAGGTTGTGCACGTCCACATGGGCAAAGCCACTGGCTTGCATCATGGCTTTGAGCGTGGCCTGGTCGGGGTGCATGCGTATGCTTTCGGCCAGGTAGCGGTAGCTGTCAGCGTCACCGGCAATGAGCTTGCCCATCAGCGGCATGAAGCTGAAGGAATACCAGTCATAGGGCTTTTGCAGCAGCGCTGCGGGCTTGGAAAATTCAAGTACCAAGAGCCGCCCGCCCGCTCGCAGCACACGGTTCATGTCGGCCAGCGCGGCTTCTTTGTGCGTCATGTTGCGCAGGCCAAAGGCCACGCTGACCAGATCGAAACTGTCGTTGGCAAACGGCAGATGTTCAGCGTCGCAGGCCAGCGTGGGCATGACCAGGCCTTGGTCCAGCAAACGGTCACGGCCCTCGCGCAGCATGGCTTCGTTGATGTCACTCAGCACCACGTGGCCGCTGGGGCCGACGCGTTTGGCAAACGCAGACGCCAAGTCGCCCGTGCCACCGGCGATGTCCAACACCTTGTCACCTGGCTGCACGTTGGCCACGGCCACGGTATAGGCCTTCCAGGCGCGGTGCAGGCCCAGCGACAGCAGGTCGTTCATGACGTCGTAGCGCGCGGCCACCGAGTCAAAGACACCGCGCACACGCTTGGCTTTGTCGGCTTCGTCGACGCTTTGGTAGCCGAAGTGGGTTTGCGCCATGGCCGTCTTCAGACGTTGTTCAATGACTGCTGCAAGCGCTGCCGGCCGCCTTGGCCATGGGCGCGTCGCGGCTGATGCCGGCTGCGGCCAGACGCTCTTCGTAGCGCTGCCAATGCTGGGCCTGGTCCTTGCCCAATTGGTAGAGGTAGGCCCAAGAGAAGATGCCACTTTCATGGCCGTCTGAAAAGCGCGGCTGCACGGCGTAGTGGCCCACGGCGGCGATGTCGTCGATGCCGACTTCGCGCTTGCCGGTTTGCAGCACTTCCTGGCCCGGGCCGTGGCCCATGACTTCGGCCGACGGCGAGTAGACCCGCATCAGCTCAAAAGGGATGCGGAACTGCATGCCGTCGTCAAAGGCCACTTCCAGCACGCGGGTGGCCTGGTGCACGGTCAGCGCGGTGGGCTGCGGGGTGTTGCGGTCAAGGCCGGCCATGGTGTGTCCCGTGCGGAGAATTGAGCGTCGAGTTTATCGCCGCGTGCAGCGCTGCGTGGCAGCCCTGTTGCCAGCGTGGATGAAAGTCGGTGCCTCAGACCAGCACGCGCTCTATGCCGCCCTGGTTGGCCTTGGCGACGTAGCTTTGCAACCAGTCCTCGCCCAGCATGAGACGCGCCATTTCAACCACGATGTAGTCGGCCTCGAGCAAGCCGCTGTTCATGTCGTCTTCATAGCGCTTCAAGCCTTGCAGGCAACTTGGGCAACTGGTCAGGATCTTCACGTTGGCTTGCGCGGCGCTGCTCAACGTGGGCGTCTGCTGCATCAATTCACGCAGCGCCTGTTCACCCTTTTGCAGCTCTTCTTCTTTGCGAAAGCGCACCTGGGTGCTGATGTCGGGCCGCGTCACACCCAGCGTGCCACTTTCACCGCAGCAGCGTTCATTCTTCAGCACGTTGGGGCCTAGCAGGGCCTTCACCGTCTTCATCGGCTCTCGCTGCTTCATGGGGCTGTGGCAGGGGTCGTGGTAGAGGTAGCCGCCTTGCTGTTCGGCACTCAGCGTGATGCCCTTTTCCAGCAGGTATTCATGAATGTCAACGATGCGGCAGCCCGGAAAGATGTCCTCGAACTGGTAGCCCTGCAACTGGTCAAAACAGGTGCCGCAACTCACCACCACGGTCTTGATGTCCAGGTAGTTCAGCGTGTTAGCCACGCGGTGAAAGAGCACGCGGTTGTCGGTGATGATCTTGTCGGCCTTGTCGGCCTGGCCGCTGCCACGCTGCGGGTAGCCGCAACACAGGTAGCCGGGCGGCAACACGGTCTGCACACCAGCGTGCCACAGCATGGCTTGGGTGGCCAAACCCACCTGACTGAACAGCCGTTCACTGCCGCAGCCGGGAAAGTAGAACACCGCCTCGGTCTCGGCCGTCGTGGCCACCGGGTTGCGGATGATGGGCACGTAGTCTTTGTCTTCAATGTCCAGCAAGGCGCGCGCCGTTTTCTTGGGCAAACCCCCCGGCATCTTCTTGTTGATGAAGTGGATGATCTGCTCTTTGAGCGGAGCTGCACCCAGCGTGGCCGGCGGTGCTGAGGTCTGCTTGCGCGCCGCCGGTTTCATCAGGCCGTTCATGAAGCGCTGGGCCTTGAAGCCAATGCCAACCATGGCGCCGCGCATCAATTTGATGGCCTGTGGGCTGGTGGCG
>JANNEX010000514.1:0-3942 GCA_031379155.1 Rubrivivax sp. | reverse complement strand
GCCGTACATGGCGTTGGCGGTGGCCATGGTGGGCAGCGCGATGAAGAAGCCGTCAGCAACGCCGCTGGATAGCAGCCGGTGCGTGAGCATCAGCGCGGCTTCGGTCTTGCCGGCACCGGTTACGTCTTCCAGCAGATGCATCTGTGGGCCACTGTGCAGCGGCGTTTGCGCCGCCCAGCTTTGCAGCGGCGACGCGGTTGTGATGGTCTCGAACAGGCTGCTGAACGGCATGGCTGCGGCACTGGCAGGGGGCAACACGCCGCTGGCGTCCAGCGCGGTGGCCGCCTGGCGGCGGGCGTGTTGCCAGTAGTCGGCCAACGGCGTGGGTTGGTCCTGGTACTTGAAGAACTGCGTGTTGGAACCCAGCCAGTCGGACAGCACTGCCAGGCCTGCAAGCCACCAGGACAGCTCGGTGCTGGCGGCGAGAAACGCGTGGGGCTCTTGCGCGGTGATCGCTGCTGTCAGCTCAGGGCCGATGAAGTGCTGACGCATCGCATCGGCAAAGGCCAACGCGGCGGCGCGGTCCTGGAGAGGATCGAAGTGCTGGCGCCAAGAGTCGCCTTCGGTGGGTGGCTGGCCATGGTGGCCTGTGCAGGCGCGTGCCCAACAGTCCAGGCCATCGGCCAGGTCTTCCGATCTCGCGCCGAACCAGGCCTGGTCAATGACGCTGTCACGCAGCACGCCCTTCCAGAACAACATGCCCAGGCTGTCATGACGCAGGGTGTAGGGCTTCGCTGGGTTGGGCAGGCGGTGGCGCAGACTCTTGAAGACCTCAGGGCACTGGCTTTGAAAGGACTCTGCAAACTTCCCAAGGTCGTGCATTGCCAGCCAGAAACCGACCCACGATTCCAGATGGTTCACAGGCAGGCCGAGTCTGGAAGCAAACAGAGTACGTAGAGCAGGCATCCGCTTCAAAGCTTCGATGCCCACCGCTGAAACGTCCAGGCAGTGGTGAGTCAGCAGGTGAAACGGCTTCGCGTCGGCGCCTTGGCTGAACGGCCGCGCCTTGCCCCAGTACGGCAGTGCTTCAGCGTCCATGTGTCTCCCCTCTGCCACCGAACGTGTGAGGATTCTGAGGCACTAGCGCTGGAATTGAGCGGTATGGATGTTGATCGGGTCGCCTGGAAGGACTGCGGCTCGTAAACGAGTCTCTTGGCGAAGCCGCAGGCTGTCGCTGGGGCAATGCAATTCGTTTTTCACGGCGGTGTATGGGGCGATGGGGCATGTGCACGCAGGTAGTTTCGCCACTCACTGGCTCAAGGCGTGAGCTACTGGTTAAGCGATCAGTCCTTGTGCTTCAACCCCACAATGCGGCGATGAACAAACCCACCCACACCGTGCGCTCAGCCCTTCCTGCTGATCTGGCGGCCATCGTCAGCCTCATCCGCGAATTGGCCGACTTTGAGAAGCTGAGCCACCTGGTGGTGGTCACGGCAGAGTCACTGCACCCGCACTTGTTCGGCCCACGCCCGGCGGCGGAAGCGGTGGTGGCTGAAGTGCAGGGCAAGGTGGTCGCCTTTGCCCTCTTCTTCACCAACTTCAGCACCTTCCTGGGCCAACCGGGTCTGTACCTGGAAGACCTGTATGTGCAGCCCGCGCACCGCAGCACGGGGCTGGGCAAGGCGCTGCTGTCGCACCTGGGCGCATTGGCGGTGGCGCGCGGTTGCGGCCGCTTTGAGTGGAGCGTGCTGGACTGGAACCAGCGCGCGATTGAGTTCTATCAAAAGATGGGCGCCACGGTGATGCCCGACTGGCGCATCTGTCGTGTCACGGGGGATGCGCTGAAGGCCTTCGCCCGCTGAAACGTTTGGGCCAACATCAGGCCACGATCAGGCCACCAGCGCCGCCATCAAACGGTCCAGCGGCAGCCGCGTCTTGACACTGCTTTCACCCACCACCGCCACCACCGCATGCGCGCGGTCTTTGGTGTCGCGCCGCTTGGGCATAGCCAAGGGCTTGCCGGCTGCGTCGGTCAGGCACGTGACCAGGGGTGCTGTGATGACGTCGCTGCGCCCCACCACCATGGCCAACTCACCCGAGGCCAAACGCACATGGCAGCCGGGTGGGTAGATGCCGAACTCCTTGACCAGCGCGGCCGTCATGGGGTGGCCGGGGTCTTGCATGAACATCTGGCGCCCGGCCAGGTCAGCCGCCATGGCGTCGCGGCTGGAGCGTGAGGTTAACTTCGATGTGTAGATGTCTGAGCGGCGCACCAGTGAAGCCAGTTCGCTGACCTCGCTGGTGCCGCTGGGGTAGCCGCTGCCGTCTTCGTTTTCGTGGTGTTGCAGCACGGCCTTGAGCCACACCTGGTCGGCCACGCCGGCCATGGCCAGCAGGCGCGCGCTGCGCATGGGGTGGGTCTGCAATTCCTTGCGTTGTTCGGCCGTGGGCGCCGTGCTCTGGCGCGCCAGTTGGCCTTGCAGTTCCAGCATGGCCAGGTTCATGGTCAGGGCCACCTTGAATGCTCGCTCGGCTTCTTCGGGCTGCCAGTTCAGGCGCTGCGCCACCAGCAGGCTGGTGATGGCGGTTTGCAGTGAACGCTGAGCGCCGTATTCCATGTCGCCATTCGCACCTTGGCGCAGCACCTGGAAGATGGCCAGGTCTGGGTCACGTTCCACCAGCGTTTGCACGGGCGCGGCGGCGTCGGTCAGGGCCTGGCGAAAGCCGGCGTCGCTGGGCGTGGCCAGGGTCTGGCCCAGTTGCTGCAAAGCGTGGTTCCACATCCGCGGCAGCAGTTCGCGGGGCGCCTTGAGGATCTCGTCGCGCGGGGTTTGCAGCTCGCTGATGTCGACCAAGGCGCCACGTTCAAGGATGGCCTGCAACTGCTCAAAAGAATCGACCACATGGCCACGCGCCAGCAGCAGCGTGCGGTCGGTGTTGCGCACGTTGAAGGGCAAGGGTGCGCCCAACTGCACGCGGTGCTTGACGGCTGAAAGCTGGGTGTAAGACATGGTGGGTTGGGTGCGCTGCGAAGACGGCAAGGCGGTTCGGGATGCCAGGTTTTTCGGCCTTGGCAGGCCGAACTTGATTGAACTTGACGGTTGCGGCTGGCCTTAAGCTTGCTGCATGAAACGCCGAAATACTCCGGTCGATAGCTATGCCAGCTTGCACGCTGCTTTTGAGTGGCGTGTGCCGCGCCACTTCAACATCGCCCAGGTGTGCTGCACACGCTGGGCTCTTGGCGCACCGCAACGGGTGGCTATCGCCTGGGAACATGAAGACGGCCGGCGCGGCCAGTTGACTTACGCCCAGCTTCAAGCCCAGGCCGACCGCCTGAGCCATGCCCTGGTGCGCCTGGGCGTGCAGCGCGGCGACCGCGTGGCGGTGGTCATGCCGCAGCGGCCAGAAACGGCGGTGGCCCACATGGCGCTTTACCAATTGGGCGCGGTGGCCATGCCGCTGTCGATGCTCTTTGGCCCCGACGCGCTGGCCTACCGGCTGCAAGACAGTGGCGCGGTGCTGGCCATTGCCGACGACGCTGCGATAGCTAACGTCAAAACGGTGCGGCATGACTGCCCCGCGCTGCGCTGCGTGATGGCCGTGGGTGCAGCGGCCGGGCAGGGTGATGTCGACTGGGCCACGGCCCTGGGCAGGTCCAGCAAGCCCTTCACCGCGTACAAGACCTTGGCCGACGACGCGGCGGTGCTGATCTACACCAGCGGCACCACCGGCCCGCCCAAAGGCGCGCTGATTCCGCACCGCGCCCTCATCGGCAACCTGAGCGGTTTTGTGTGCAGCCAGAACTGGTTTGGCGTGGACGATGACGAAGTCTTCTGGAGCCCCGCCGACTGGGCCTGGACGGGCGGCCTCATGGACGCGCTGCTGCCCACACTGTACTTTGGCCGGCGCATCGTCGCCTACCAAGGCCGCTTTGCGCCAGAACGCGCCTTGCAGTTGATGCAGGACCACGCCGTCACGCACAGCTTCCTGTTCCCAACCGCC
>JANNEX010000469.1:0-2019 GCA_031379155.1 Rubrivivax sp. | reverse complement strand
GCGCCGCTTTTGCCGGTATACCTTGGTACCGTGTGCCCTGGTTCGTGAACTCTTCAACATGCGCCACCCGCCATCCGCCGATGAACACACCCATGAATCCCCACGGCTCCCTGCTTTTGGCCGACGACCACGGCCTGGTGCGCCACGGCCTGCAATTGCTGCTGGCCGACGTGCTGCCACACCTGCGTGTGCAACTTGCCAGCTCGTTGGCCGAGACCGTGCACACGCTGCAAACCGCCGGCCGTTTCGACTTGGTGCTGCTGGACCTGACGCTGTCTGACGTGCACGGCATGGCCGGATTGCGCCGGCTGCGCGAAGACTTTCCCTATGTGCCGGTGGTCATCCTCAGCGCTCAAGATGACCGCGACACCGTGCTGGCCGCGCTGGACGCCGGCGCCATGGGCTTCATCAGCAAAGCCGCCTCGCCGGCGGAGTTGAAAGAGGCGCTCAATCGCGTGCTGGTGGAACACCGAATCCACCTGCCGCAGTCGGTGTCGGGCGGGCTGGCTGCCGTGCCGTCTTTGGGTGCTGACGGCAGTGGCGGGCGTGAGCTGTCAGAGCTGTCGGCGCTGGGCCTGACCGAGCGCCAGATAGAAGTCCTGGGCTACGTGGTGCAAGGCCTGCGCAACAAGGAAATTGCGCGCCTGCTTGACCGCTCTGAGGTGGTGGTGAAAAAGCACGTCACCGCCACGCTGCAAGCCCTGGGCGCGCCCAACCGCACCAAGCTGCTGGTGCTGCTGAGCCAGCGCGGCTACCGCGTGCCTTCGATGCGGGCGGGCGCCGAAGAATGACGCCGGCGCGCCGGCGCGCCGTGGACGGCAGTGCGGGGGTCATCAGCGAAGAGCTGCCCCGGCGCCGTCGTCGGCTGGGCCTGGCGCTGGTGGCGCTGGCCGTGGTGGCGCTGGTGGCGCAGACCTGGGGCCAGTGGTTGCTGCCCTATGACGAAGCGTCGCTGCAAGCCATGCGGCGATTGCTGAACCTGCCGCAGCTCAGCGCTCCAGCTTTGGCGCGTGTCTGGGCGGCGGGCTGCCTGCTGCTGCTGGCGCTGCTGGCGCGCAGTGCCAAGCCCAGCCCGCTGCTGGCTTTGCTGTGCGGCGCCGCGCTGGGCTCGGCGCATGCCACGGCAGGTGGCGGCGCAGCGTCGCTGGCCATGCTGCTGCTGGTGGGTGTGGCCAGCCTGGGCTGGCACGCGAGGCGCGAAGGTGGGCTGATGCTGCTGCTGGCCACCGCCCTGTCCAGCATGGGCTGGGAATTTCACTTCTCCGACTTTCCCAGCCTGTGGCTGGTGACGCCCGTGCTGGTGCTGATGTTTGTGTGGATAGACCTCATGCACATGCGCGCCAATGACAGGCGGCTGTTTGGCGCCCTGGCCGAACGCGACGCGCTCATCACCCGGCTGGACCAGCGCACCGCCGAGCTGACCGACTTGCAAGGCGCACGCACACAACTGCTGGCCAGCATCAGCCACGACCTGCGCCAGCCGCTGCAAGCCGTGCGCTTGTATGCCGAAGCCTTGCAAAACCCCGCCCCCGCCGGCCGCAACGATAACGGCGCCAAGGGCGAGGACAGCGAGAACAGCGCCAGGCGTGCCGAACTCTTGCGCCAGCAAATGCGCGCCGCCGACGACGCCGTGGCCATGCTCGACCAGTTCAGCGAATTCAGCGCCATCGAACAAGGCGCGCTGCAATCGCACCCCGAGATGGTGGACCTGCGCGACGTGCTTGACGGCGTCGCCGCCAGCCTGCAAGCCGTGCACCCGCCGACGCTGCTGCGCTTGAGCGTGCACGGCCGCCACCAGTGGCTGTTCACCGACCGCACACAACTCGCTCGCCTGGTGCAAAACCTGGCCGGCAATGCCGTGCGCTACAGCCTGGGCGTGCGGCCAGGGCAGGCCGCGCGTGTGGTGCTGGCCGCTCGCGCCCACACCCTGGCTGACGGTAGCGAGGGCTTGGTCATTGACGTGGTTGACAACGGCCGCGGCATCCCTGCCGACAAGCTCGACGCCGTGTTCGAGCCCTA
>JANNEX010000464.1:0-5741 GCA_031379155.1 Rubrivivax sp. | reverse complement strand
CGCGACTTTGCCATCGCCGCGCAGCAGCTCGGCGTGGCGCCAGAGCGTGTCAACGCCGCGCGCTACATCCTGTGCACCATGCTTGACGAAGCGGCAGCAGACACGCCCTGGGGCGGATCGGGCGTGTGGGGCCGTCACAGCCTGCTGGCCGAATTTCACAACGAGGCTTCGGGCGGCGAAAAGGTCTTCCAGTTGATGGCCCGCCTGGCCGACAAACCGGCCGACAACCGCGACTTGCTGGAGCTGATCTACGCCGCCATCTCGCTGGGCTTTGAAGGCCGCTACCGCGTCATCCAAGGCGGTCAGACGCAGTTGGATGCCGTGCGGGCCAAGCTGGCGCAACTGCTGGGCCAAGCGCGTGGGCCCTATCCAGCGCCGCTGGCGCAGCACTGGCAAGCGCAGGCGCTGCCGCCGCGCAAAGTGCCGACCTGGTTGCCGCTGACGGTGGTGGCGCTGCTCACGGTGCTGGTGCTGGGCGGCGTGTACGCGGCGCTGTCGTATTCGCTGGCCGGGCGTTCGGACCCGGTCTATGGCCAGATCCAGTCGCTGCGCCTGTCGCCGCCGGTGGCTGCCGTCGCGCAGCCCGCCGCACAGCCACGGCTGGCGCAGTTCCTGGAGCCCGACATCCGCGCCAACATCGTGGCTGTGCGTGACGAGATTGACCGCAGCGTCGTCATCGTGCGGGGTGATGGCCTCTTTGCGCCGGCCAGCGCCAGCCTGGTGCCTGAGCGGGAGGCGCTGATGCAGCGCATAGGCCAGGCTTTGGCGCGCGTCGGCGGCCGTGTGCTGGTCAGCGGCTACACCGACACCACGCCCATACGCACACTCAGCTTCCCGTCCAACTGGCATTTGTCGGACAAACGCGCGCAGGTGGTGGCTGACCTGCTGGTCGCCAACGGCGTGCCACGCGAGCGTGTGCGCAGCGAAGGCCGCGCCGAAGGCGACCCCGTGGCGCCCAACGACACACCCGCCAACCGGGCGCTGAACCGGCGCGTGGAGATCACGCTGCAAACTGACCGCGCCGAGGCCCGGCCGGCGGGTGCTGCGCCAGCGGCTGCACCTGCCGCAGCACCTGCACTGGCGCCGGCAGCGTCGCGCTAAGCACCAAAGCACCATGGGCAAACTCTTAGGCGCCATCTTCAACCGCTGGACCCTGCTGGCCGTGCTGCTGCTGGCCCTGCTGGCCGTCATCTGGGTCATAGGCCCGCTGGTGGCGGTGGGCAGTTGGCGCCCGCTGGAAAGCGACACGTCGCGCTGGGTCGCCACCGCGCTGGTGCTGATCACAACCATCGCCATCGTGGTCTGGCGTGTCGTGCGTGCCAAGATGGGCAACGCCAAGGTGGTGGACCAACTGGCCGCCGCGCCAGCGGCTGCGGCGGCTGAAAGCGCCGACATGAAGGCCGTGCGCGAACGCTTCGCTCAGGCCCTGGCCACGCTGCGCAACGCGCGCTTTGGCGCGCAGCAGCAAAGCAGCGGCAGCAGTGGTCTGATGGCCAAGCTAACAGGCAAGTTCAGCGGCCGCTACCTCTACCAACTGCCTTGGTATTTGATCATCGGCGCGCCAGGCTCGGGCAAGACCACGGCGCTGCAAAACGCCGGCCTGCAATTCCCGCTGGCGGCCACGCATGGCAGCAAGGCCGTCAAGGGCGTGGGCGGCACACGGCTGTGCGACTGGTGGTTCACCGACCGCGCCGTGCTCATCGACACCGCCGGCCGCTTCACCACCCAAGACAGCGACACGGCGGCCGACAAAGCCACCTGGGGCGGCTTCATCCAGATGCTCAAGGGCTCGCGCGCACGCCAGCCTTTGAACGGGGTGCTGGTCACGGTGTCGGTGGCTGACCTGATTGGTCGCAATGCCACTGAGCGTGAACAGCACGCCGCTTCCGTGCGCCAACGCCTGCAAGAGTTGCACGAACAGCTCAAGCTCAAGCTGCCCATCTACCTGATGGTCAGCAAGTGCGACCTGCTGGCCGGTTTTGCCGAAACCTTCAATGCGCTGGACAAAGAACAGCGCGCCACGCCCTGGGGCTTTACCTTCCCGCTGCAACCGGCTACTGCCTGGTCCGAGCAGATGGAGCCCGAATTCAAGGCCCTGCTGCAACGCCTGGACCAAGGCCTGATCGACCGCCTGCAAGCCGAAAGCGACAAACCGCGCCGCGCCCGCATCTACGGCTTCCCGAACCAGTTTGCTAACTTGCAAAGCGCGCTGACAGAATTCACGCAGCAGGTCTTTGCGCCTTCGCCCTTTGAGGCCAGCCCACAGCTGCGCGGTGTCTACTTCATCAGCGGCACGCAAGAAGGCACGCCGATAGACCGTGTGCTGGGCGCAGCCGCCCGGCGCTTTCGCATCGAACAGAGCCTGCTGCCGGCGCAGCAAGGCAGCGGCCGCAGCTTTTTCTTGCAGCGCCTGCTGACTGACGTGGTGTTTGCCGAACAAGGCCTGGCCGGCACCGACCGCAGTTGGGAACGCCGCCGTGGCGCTGGCGCCATTGCCGCCTACGCCGTGCTGGGCGCACTCACGCTGGGCCTGCTGGCGGCCTGGGGCATCAGTTGGAAGAACAACGCCGCCTACGTGGCCACCGTGGCGCAGCGGGTCGAAGCCGTGCGCCGCCAGGTGCAAGAAAGCCCCAACCGCGCGTCATCAGACCTGCTGCCGCTGCTGGGTGCGCTGGACGGCACACGCTCACTCGCCGCAGCCGGCGAAAGTGGTGAACGAGAAGCCAGCGCAGGCGTGCCATGGTCATTGGGATTCGGCCTGTACCAAGGCAAAAAGCTCGACAGCGCGGCGCGTGACACCTATGGCCGCATGCTGGGCGACGCCGTGCTGCCGCGCCTGGCGCTGCGCGTCGAAGAGCAATTGCGTGCGGGCGACCAGGCCGACTCGCAGTACGAAGCGCTCAAGGCCTATTTGATGCTGTACGACGTGGACCGCTTTGACGCCACCTCGCTCAAGCAGCACGTAGAAAGTGACTGGGAAACACGGCTGGGCCGCGAGATCACGGTGGAGCAGCGCGACGCGCTCAGCCGCCACTTGGATGCTTTGTTAGCGCGTGGCGCCGCCGTCTCACCCTTGCCGCAAGACAAGGCGCTGATTGAAGCCACGCGCACGCGCCTGGCCAGCGTGCCTTTGCACCAGCGTGTCTACAACCGCCTGCGCCAACGCGGCTTGGGCGCCGAGTTTCCCGAAGTCACGGCGGTGAGCGCCGGTGGCCCCAATGTGCAAAACGTCTTTGTGCGCAGCAGCGGCTTGCCGCTGGCCACCCGCGGTGTGCCTGGGCTGTTCACCTACGACGGTTATCACAAAGGCTTCCAAAAGGTGGTGGACGAAGCCACCAAGGCGCTGGCCGGTGAACAGGCTTGGGTGCTGGGCATCACACCCGCGCCAGGCGCCACGGCTGACGCCGTGCTCAACGCGGGCCTGAACATGGGGAAAACCGGTGACGACGTGCGTCGCCTCTACCTCAATGACTACCGTGACACCTGGAAGGCTTTCATCGCCGACATCAAGTTGCAGCCGCTGCAAAGCATGTCGGGCGCCATCGAAAAAACGCGCTTCCTCTCGGGCCCCGACTCGCCGCTGCCGCCCATGCTGCGCACCTTCTCCAAACACACCACGCTGCTGGCCACGCCGGTGGGCGCACCGGCGCAACTGGGCAACAAGATCACTGAAGCCGTGCGCAGTGGCCAGCAGGCGGTGCGTGACGCGATTGGCGTTAAGCCGGCGTCCACTGGCGCGCCGGGTGAGCGCATAGAAAGCATCGTCGACGATGAATTCCGCTCGCTGCGCATGTTGATCACGGCGCCCGAAGGGGGCAAGCCGCCGATTGACGGCCTGGTGGCGCGGCTGCAAGAGCTGCAAGTGCTGCTCACCGGCATAGACACGGCGCTCAAGAGCAAGGCGCCACCGCCGTCTTCGCCGCTGCCCACGCAGTTGAAGGTGGAGGGCAGCAATTCGCCCGAGCCTATCCGTTCGCTGCTGGATTCTTTGGGTTCGGCCAGCGCCAAGGCCGCCGTCATTCAGTTGCGCTCTGCGCTGTCAGACCGGGTGCGATCCGAGATAGGTGAGTTCTGCAACCAGGCCGTGAATGGCCGCTATCCCTTTGACCCTAACTCGCCACGTGAGGTGACACCGGCTGACTTTGCGCAGCTCTTCGGCCCCGGCGGACGTTTCGAGCGGGTGCAAAACGAGCTGGCCCAATACATCGACACCAGCGTGCGCCCGTGGCGCTTCAAGCCGGTGGACGGCACGCCGCTGGGCGGCGACCAGGGCAGCCTGCCGCAGTTCCAGCGCGCCCAGGCCATCCGCGAGGCCTTCTTCTCCAGCGGTGGCAACGTGCCTGGCGTGCGGCTGATGATGAAGCCGCTGGAAATGGACACCAAGCTGCGCGAATTTTTGCTCGACGTGGACGGTCAACTGGTGCGTTATGACCACGGTCCGCAAATCCCGGTGGAAGTGAAGTGGCCCGGCCCCAAGGGCACGGGCGTGGTGCGCGTCAGCGTGCAACCGGCCGGTGGCGCGGGCTGGAACCAGGACGGGCCCTGGGCGCTGTTCAAGCTCTTCGAGCGTGTCACGGTGACGCCGGGCATCTCGCCCGAGAAGTTCCGCGCCACCTTTGACATCGACGGCCGCAAGGCGGTGTTTGATGTCACCAACAGCAGCGTGCGCAACCCGCTGCGCATGCCCGAGTTGCGCACTTTCCAGTGTCCCAACGGCCTGTAAATGGGCCTGAGTGCGCAGGCCCCCGGCTGGTTTGGCAAGCTCAGCTGCCTGGGTGACTTTGCCTCGCGCCGCTTGCCCAGCGACTGGCAAAGCGGCTGCGACGAATGGCTGTCGCGCTGCCTGCGCCACAGCCAGGCGCAGCTGGGCGCGCAGTGGCTGCCCACCTACCTGGCCGCACCCGTGTGGCGTTTTGTGTGGGGCCCGCAAGTGGCCGATGAACACTGGTGGTTTGGCCTGCTCATGCCCAGTTGCGACAGCGTCGGCCGCTACTTCCCGCTGGTGCTTGCGCAGGCGCGTGAACTGCCGCCCGATGACCGTTTTGCGCTGGCCCACCTGGAGTTGTGGTGGGGCCAGCTATCGCAGGCCGCCATGGCCACGCTGGTCGACGGTGCCTCTGTCGATGGCTTTGAAGCCGCGTTAGCGCAAAGCGCACCCTGGCCGGCGGTGCGTGCCAGCGCCTTGAAGATGCAGCCCAGCGCTGAGTCCACACGCTGGGCGCTGCCGCCGGGCACCGCATTGGCTGATTTGGCCCAGGGCTTGGCGGCGCAGAGCTTGCACGATCAATTGCGCGGCCACAGCCTGTGGTGGCCACTGCAAGCCGATCAAGCGCCAGGCCAGTGCCTGTGCATGCCAGGCTTGCCCACGCCTGAGCAGTTCAGCGCCATGCTCTCACCCGCCTGAGGCGGCGCGCGGTTCAGCGTGGGCGCAAGGCGCGCGGCACGGTGTCGTCTGGCCGCATCAACGTCACCTCACCCGGGTCACCCACCCACAGCGCAATGGCGCTGAAGTTGTCTTGGCGCGGCACGTTCAGCGCCTTGACGCGTGCGTGCATGTCGTCCAGCCAATCTTGCGGCGCCAGTGCGCGCGCCAACGTGGTGGCCAGGTCAACGGGCTCGAAGTTGTCCCACCAGCCGTCGCTGCACAGCAAGAAGGCGTCGCCGTCGACCAGCTCGACCGGGCGCGCCACGGTGTGGGCATCGATCTCGCCGTCAATGCCCAACGCGGCCAGCAGATGATT
>JANNEX010000431.1:0-4017 GCA_031379155.1 Rubrivivax sp. | reverse complement strand
GTGAGTGGCAAGGGCGTGCTGCCAGGCACCGTGCTGCCGGCCTTTGACTGGGGCTTTGTCAAGCTGGCCACGCCCACGCCGGTGGACGGTGGCCTGCTGATGGTGGTGGCCTTTGAGAACATCAGTGGCGGCATGGGCACCGCCGCTTTTGTGGCCTTCATGATGAGCCTGTGCAACCAACGTTTCACGGCCACGCAGTACGCGCTGCTCAGCGCTTTTGCCTCAGTCGGGCGCGTCTGGGTGGGGCCGCTGGCCGGCGTGCTGGCGGCCAGCATAGGCTGGCCGCTGTTTTTCATCATCAGCACGGTGCTGGCAGCACCCGCGCTGATCATGTTGTGGTGGCTGCGGGACGCGGTGCGGGCCTTGGACCTGCCTGCACCGGGCACGGCAGCGGCGCAGGATTAGTCCGCCCGCTCACCAGGCATAACTGCCCAAGTTACTGCCAGACAGGTAATACAAACTGTCGCCAATCTGCGCACTGCGCTCCAGCCACAAAGACGCATTCGCGTCGCCACTGCTGCCGCCCACCAGGCCCAGGTTGCGCAAGGTTTTCGCACTCGTGTCCACTTCCAGTTTTTGCAAACCGTGCTGCCAGTCGGCGTAGGCACTGCTGCTCAAGGTGACGGGCAGCGCCAGACGTGCCACGTTGTTCAGCACCAGCATGTTCAGGCCGTGGCGCGAGTAGGTCAGCGCGCTTGAACTGCCGGTGGTACCCAGGCTCAGGCTGGCGCTTTGTGCGGCTTTTGCGGGGTCGGCCACATCAAACAACGCCACCTTCAGGCCCGTGGCGCGGCCATTGCTGTCAGCGTCACGGCCCACGCCCAGCAGCAGGTTGTTGGCCAGCGGGAACAGGTACTCAGAAAAGCCCGCCACTTCCAGCGCGCCCACGGTTTTGGGGTCGGCCGGGTTGGACAGGTCCAGCACGTAAAGCGGGTCAGTGCGGCGGAAGGTCACCACGTAGGCGCGCTCGCCCAAAAAGCGCACGGCGTAGACCTGTTCACCCACTTTGCCGATGCTCGCCGGGCGCGCGGCGTTGGGCAGCGTGGCCACGGCTTGCAGGGTCTGGTCGCTGGCCCTTTCGCGCAGCACGGTCAGCAGCGCGGGTGAAGGCGGCGTGGTGGTGGCGTCAGCCAAGGCAAACCAGCCAAAGCTGCCGGTGAAAGTCAGCACACGAAGGTCGCCGTTGTGTTCACTCAGGCGGAAGGACTTTTTCTCGCGGTCCCAGCCCAGGTGGCCACTGACTTGACCCTGGCCTTTGAAAGCCACCGTGCCGCCTTCCAGCGCAAACTTGTGGATGTCGGTCTTGATCTCGGTCGGGTAGACCGGGCGCAGCACATCGCTGGGGTAAGCCCAGCGTGTGGTGGCCAGGTAGAGGTTGCCGGTGGACATGTACAGCGCTTCGCTGCCACCCACTACGCAGCGGCTCTTGCGCGCCAGTGTCGGCGACTTCAAATCAAACACCGTGATGGTCGTGAACTCGACGGTGGTGGATGCATTGCTGGTCTGCACATAACAGTCAGTATCAGCCAACAAGGATTCGCTGGCGCCACCGTTGCGGCGCACCTTGGGCAGCAGGTCGGCGGCACTCAGGCGCGCGATGGCGGCTTCACGCTCGGCCGGCGTGGCACTGCTGGGCATCTGCCACAGCGCCAGCACAGGGCGGTGGTGGGTGACGACGTAGAGCGAGTCGCCAATGCGCCGGCTGTCCACCAAATAGCCGTCGATGCTGATGCGTTCACCCGCCGCGACTGCGGACGGGTTGGCCACATCCACGCGCTGCACGTTGACGCTGTTGCGCAGCCATTGCGGCGCAATGACGGGGCAGATGTCGACGCAGATCTCACTGGCCGGCGCCAGCGTCCAGTGCTGGCTGATGACGGCCAGCGTGCGCTGATCGGCGCTGAACATCATGCCGTCGGTATTGATGTCGTTGGCGCCGTCGCGCGGCAGCGTGACGCTGCTCAGCGCCACGGCACGGCCATCCGTGCCACGCTCATAAGCCGCCACGCGCGCCCCGCTGCCGGTTTGCGGCTGCACGGTGTAGAGGTAGCGACCGTCGGTCTGTATCAGGTCGGCTTCATCCACACCCGCCTCTTGCACCAGGGTGCTTGAGCTTGGCGCGGGCGCTGCACTGGCAGTAGCCGTGGGCAACAAGGCCATGGCGGTGGCGGGGCGGCCGTCCAGGCTGGCGCTGGCGTTAAGGCGGCCCTGGGCGCTGAGCGTGCGCAGTTGGCCTTGCACGAAGGTGCCGAGTTCACCGGGACGCGACACGGCGGCGCCGTTGCTGGATGGCGGCGTCACAGTCTCAGGGCTGCTGCTGCCGCCGCAACCCAGCAGGCTCAGCATCAACGCGCCAGCCAGGGGCAGCCGCAGGTGGTACTTGCAAAAAGGGGCAGGCAACTTCATGGTCTTTCCTTTGCAAACGGCGCTGGACACGCACCGCCATGTGTGGGACAATATCCCACACACGCAAAACCTGTCAAGCCCCGCAGCAAGTCATTACAAACTGACGCGATGAATTCCCAACCCACCCTGGCCCTGGACCGTGTGCTGCGCGTGTTGCAGCCCCTGGTGCGGCTGCTGCTGCGCAACGGCGTCACCTACACGGTGTTTGCCGCCGCGCTCAAGCGCGTGTTTCTGGACGCCGCGCAGCAAGAACTGGCCGGCAAGGGCATGGCCAGCACCGACAGCGCGGTGTCGCTGCTGTCGGGCGTGCACCGCCGTGACGTGCGCAACCTGACCCGTGGCGCCAACACCGAGCGTGAGGCGCCTTCACCGCAGTTGGGCCTGGCCGCGCAGGTGGTGGCGCGCTGGATGAACGACGCAGGCTACCAAGACGCGCAGGGCAAGACCTTGCCGCTGCCCAAATCAGGCGCCGCCATCAGCTTTGACAACCTGGTGGCCAGCGTCAGCCGTGACGTGCGGCCCAAGGCCGTGCTGGATGAGCTGCTGCGCCTGGGTGTGGTGCAAGACAGCGAAGCCGGCGTGGTGCTGGAGCGCACCGGCTTTGCACCGCGCCAAGGCTTTGAAGAACTCTCTTGGCTGACTTCGCAGAACCTGCAAGACCACGCCGCAGCGGCGGTGGCCAACCTCACTGGCGACGGCAAGTTTTTGGAGCAGGCCGTGTTTGTCGACGAGCTGGGTGAAGCATCTGCAGAACAGCTCAAGCAGGTGTCTTTGCTGGCCTGGAAAACGGCCTTCAAGACCGTCATGGGCGCGGCACAAACACGCTTTGACGAAGACGCAGCCCAGCTGCCTGCAGACCAGCGCAAACACCGCGCGCGCTTTGGTGTGTACTTCTACAGCGAGCGGGAGAACTGAACATGAAACTGGTCCTTTGGCGCCGCGTGGCCTGCACCCCTTTGGACGCCAGGCCGCACCTTTCGGCGCGCCATTCTTCACGCCATGCTTCGCGCTACTTCATGGTCTTTGCGCTGAGCCTGGTGTTTTTGTCGCTGGGCGGTTGCGGCCCCGGCGTGGGCGGCAGCGGCACGGGCGAGGCTAACAACCTGACGGCCTACAACGCCACTGCGGCTTCGCTGTGCACCAGCGATGTGGCCGCCTTGCTGGCCTGCCCGTCGGCCAGTGCATCACCGGCCACGCCGCTGGGCACGGCGCCGGTCTACCTGGCCGACACGATAGACGGCCGGCGCGTGGCGGTCAGCGTGCAGGGCAACCTGATCGAGGTGAACGCGCCTTGCGCGCGCATCCAGTTCCGTGGCCAATGGGGCGTGGCACCTGGGCAAGCGCCGCGTTTTTATGGCTTTGTCGATCCCGACAACACGGCCACACCCGCCAGCTTGAGCGTCGTGGCGCAGGGCAACGGCCTGCTCTTGACCTTGGTGGACAAACAAGGCGTGCTGCTGCTGGGCCCGCTGCTGGTGACGGTGCGCGCGGCGCCGGCGGTGCCGGGCAATTGCTGACCCATCTGCGGCACGGCTTGTTGGCTCAATTCTGGCGTTAGGCTTTGGGCGCCAGGGGCTGGCCGCTGGACTGCCAGCCGTCAATGCCGCCTTC
>JANNEX010000424.1:0-2399 GCA_031379155.1 Rubrivivax sp. | reverse complement strand
CGAGGCCTTCAACTTTGTCGACCCGGTGATTGAAAATTTCCACGGCAGCATGACGCTGCTGGTGGAAGGCGCGCTGCTGGCCGTGCTGGTGGTGTGGCTGTTTTTGCGCGACTGGCGCGCCACGTTGGTGGCAGCCACCGCGCTGCCGCTGTCCATCATCCCGGCCTTCGCCGTCATGCACTACGTGTTCGGCTTCACGCTCAACGTGGTGACGCTGCTGAGCATGAGCCTGGTGGTGGGCATCTTGGTCGACGACGCCATCGTTGAAATCGAAAACATCATGCGGCATTTGCGCATGGGCAAGACGCCGTATCAAGCTGCCATGGAAGCGGCGGATGAAATTGGTTTGGCGGTCATCGCCACGACCTTCACCTTGATCGCCGTCTTCCTGCCCACCGCCTTCATGGCCGGTGTGCCGGGCAAGTTCTTTGTGCAGTTTGGCTGGACGGCGGCCATCGCGGTGTTTTTCAGCCTGGTGGTGGCGCGCATGCTCACGCCCATGATGGCGGCCTACATCTTGAAACCGCCGAAAAAAGAGCACGGCGACGCGGCCTGGATGCGCGTCTACATGGGCTGGGCGGCCTGGTGCCTGAAGCACCGTGTGTTGACGCTGCTGGCCACGGCGGTGTTCTTCGTCGGCTCGTTTTCACTGGTGCCGTTTTTGCCCACGGGTTTCTTGCCGCCCGACGACCTGAGCCAAACCCAGGTCACTGTCACCTTGCCGCCAGGCAGCACCTACACGCAGACCCTGGCCGCCGCCGAACAAGCGCGTGAACTGGTGCAGAAAAATCCGCACGTCAAGATGGTCTACACGGCGGTGGGCGGTGGCAACACGGGTGCTGACACCTTCACGCCCGGCGCCGGATTGCCCGAGGTCACCAAGGCCACGCTGACCATCAACATGACACCGCGCGGCGACCGACCAGGCCTGAGCAAACAGGCCATCGAAGCGCAACTGCGCGAAGCCGTGGCCGTGCTGCCCGGTGCGCGTGTGAAGGTGGGCTTTGGCGCCAGTTCAGAAAAGTACGTGCTGGTGCTGGCCGGTGAAGACGGCGCTACCTTGGCCGCCCACGCCGCACTGGTGGAACGCGAATTGCGCGGCATCCCCGGCATAGGCGCGGTCACCTCCAGCTCCAGCCTGGTGCGGCCAGAACTCATCGTGCGGCCCGACACGGCCAAGGCGGCCGATCTGGGCGTGACGTCCAGCGCGATTGCCGACACCCTGCGCATTGCCACGGCGGGTGACTACGACCAGAGCCTGCCCAAGCTCAACCTGAGCCAGCGCCAAATTCCCATCGTCGTGCGTCTGCCAGCCAGCGCGCGCGCTGACTTGGAGTTGCTGGCGCGCTTGCCCGTGCCGGGCAAAAACGGCCCCGTCATGCTGGGCAACGTGGCCACGCTCACACTGGGCAGTGGGCCGGCGGCGATAGACCGCTACAACCGCCAACGCAACGTCAACTTCGAGATTGAACTCAACCAGCAGCCGCTGGGCGAAGTCAAAGACGCTGCCTTGGCGCTGCCCAGCCTGAAGAGCCTGCCGGCCGGTGTCATCCAGACCGAAGTGGGCGACGCTGAGGCCATGGGCGAGTTGTTCGCCAGCTTCGGCCTGGCCATGCTCACGGGCGTGCTGTGCATCTACATCGTGCTGGTGCTGCTGTTCAAAGACTTTGTGCAGCCGGCCACCATACTGGGCGCATTGGTGCTGTCGATACCGGGCGCCTTCCTCGCGTTGTTTGTCACCCATACCGCGCTGAGCATGCCCAGCATGATTGGACTGATCATGCTCATGGGCATCGCCACCAAGAACAGCATCTTGCTGGTCGACTACGTCATCATGGCGCGGCGCGACCATGGCCTGAGCCGCTGGGACGCCGTGCTCGATGCCTGCCACAAACGCGCCCGCCCCATCGTCATGACCACCATTGCCATGGCCGCCGGCATGTTGCCCATCGCGCTGGGCTGGGGCACCGACCCAAGCTTTCGCGCGCCCATGGCCATCGTCGTCATCGGCGGGCTCATCACCTCCACCTTCCTCAGCCTGCTGGTCATTCCGGTGCTCTTCACCTATGTGGACGACATCATCCAGGGCTTGCAAAAACTGCTGCGGCGCAAGCCGGTGGTAGCGGTGGTGGCGCCGACATGAAGCTGCAACGCCGCGACTGTTTGCGCCTGGGTGCGGCCGCACTCTTGGCCAGCGCATGGCCGCTGCGGGCCGACGAAGCCGCAGCGCCCTTTGACACTTTTGACACCCTGGACCTGGACTGGACCGACAAGCGCCGCCTGCGCGAAGTGCCGGTGCGCTTGTACCTGCCGGCAGGCGCATCGACCCAGCCAGTGCCGCTGGTGGTGTTCTCGCACGGCATTGGTGGCACACGTCGTGGCTACAGCTGGCTGGGCCA
>JANNEX010000397.1:0-1722 GCA_031379155.1 Rubrivivax sp. | reverse complement strand
CCAGGGCCGCAGCGTGGCCTGGTAGCCGAACCAGCGGCCCTGCGAGCGGCCCATGCCAAAACGGCTGACGATGCCGTTGAAGTGGCGCTGGCTGCCGTCGCGCAGCTTGACGGCCACGCCCGCCGGTTTGCCCAGCATCTTTTCGGCGGCGATGTCTGACTTCTCGGCCAGCAGTTGCACTTCAACGGCATCGAGTATCGACACGCCCTGGGTGGCCGTGACGGCACTCAGGCGCAGCGTGTTCGCCGGCAGCGGGCCGTTGAACTGAGCGGGTATTTGCGGGGCAGTTGCCATGGGGCTGTCCACCCCGATGAGCGGGGCTTATGGCTTCATCGTGCGCAAGGGGGGCGGCAGTGAACAGCGCCAAAAGTCATGCCTCATCCCCTGGGCAGAGGGCAAGCGGGTGTCAAACCGCTGCGGCGATGCTGCGCGCGCTGACCACCCAGCCGTTCACTGGCTCACCGGCTTCCATGCGCAGGGCTTGCGCTTGCATGGCCGTGACTTCAAAGCCCGCCGCCTGCATGGCGCCGCGCAGGTAGCTGGCGGCATGCGCAAAGCGGCCGTTGACTTGCAGCAGGTGCGGCAGGCCACGCGCTTCGGGCAAGGCCTCGACCGTGTAGACCAGCCAGCCGCCCGGCTTGAGCGACAGCCGCGCCGCCGCCAGCGCTTGTTCCAGCGTGCCGAAGTAACACAGCGTGTCGGCCGACACCACCGCATCAAAGGCGGCGGGCTGGGTGGCCAGGTAGTGCGTCAACTCGGCCTCGTGCAAGGCGTCGTAGTGCTTGACCAGCTTGGCACGGCGCAGCATGCCCACCGACAAGTCGCAGCCCACCAGGCGGCTGGCAAAGGGCCTCAGGCCTGCGCCGCACAGGCCCGTGCCACAGCCCGCGTCGCAGATGCTCAATTGAGCCGCAGGCGTGCCCACGGCATCTTGCAAGGCTTGCACCACCAGGCCCGGCGCGCGGTAGCCCAGCGCTTCAAGTTTGGCATCGAAGCTGGCGGCAAAGCTGTCGAAGACTTGCGTGACGTAGCCGTCACTGGCGCGCTGCGGCGCGCTGCCTGCGTCGCAAGCCGACAGCAGGTGCAGCGCGACGGGGTTGTTGGCGTCTTCGGCCAGCCACTCACGCAGCAGTGTTGCGGCGCGGTCCATCTCGCCCAGCAGCATCACGGCGCGGATGATTTCGTGGCGCGGCGTGCGGCCCTGTGGCCACAGCGCCACGGCCTTGCTGTGGGCCAGCAGGCCTTCGTGGACCTGGCCTTGTTTGAGCAGCGTCAGCGACAGGTTGTACCAGGCGTCGGCGAAGTTGCTGTCCTTCTTCAAGGCCTCGCGTGCCGCCAGCTCACTCAGGTCCAGCCGACCCAGCTTGCGCTGCAAGGCGCACACGTTGTTCAGTGCCAGCGTGGCTTCGGCGGTGTTTTCGGCGTGCTGCACGGCACTGTCGTAAGCGGTTGCGGCTTCACCAGCGCGGTCAGCCAGAAGCAGCACATTTCCAAGGTTATTCCAGGCGCCGGCATTGGCCGGCAGCACGGCCAGCGACTGCTTGATCAGCGTCACGGCTTCGTCCACCCGGCCCTGGCTGTGGCGCAGCAGGCCCATGAAGTGCAGACCATCAGGCTGCGCCGGCCAGCGCTCAAGGATGTGTTGCAGGGCGGGCTCGGCCTGCTCGATCTGCTCGTCGCGCAGCAGGCCCACGGCGTGCACGATGGCGTCGTGCAGGCTGG
>JANNEX010000346.1:0-8706 GCA_031379155.1 Rubrivivax sp. | reverse complement strand
GCGATGAGTTGCGCCGCTCCCGCGCGGCCGAGCATTGCCAGGTAGCGCTTCACCAGACCCGGCGCGCGTGCGCCGTTTGGGTGAAAGGCAAACAGCACGTTGGCGCCCAGCACCTCGTCCATGCGGCCGGCAGCAAACAGCGCGCAGGCCTGGGTGCGCAGCTTGATCAGCTCTGGTGTGTCGGCGCGTGCGGTGGTGCCCAGCAGAGCCAGCGCCTGCACCCGCTGCGGCGCCTGGCGGTGCATCTCCAGCGCCAGCATGCCGCCCATCGACGCACCGATCAGCACGTGCTTGCCTGGGTGTTCGGCCAGCAGCGTGCGCGCCATCTCTGGCAGGCTGGCGCAGCGTGAATGCACGTCGCTGATGTGCAGCCTCGCCGCGCCTTGCAGCGCGGCCGCCGGGTGTTCAAACACTTCTTTGTCGCAGGCCAAGCCGGGCAGCAAGATCACCGATTTCACCTCGCCAGTGTGCCAGACCCCACCCAGGCGGACCCGAGCCGCAGGTATGCTGTGCCAATGAACTCGATCACCCCATTCCACCTGGCCTTCCCGGTTGACGACCTGGCACGCGCGCGCAGTTTTTACGGCGGTTTGCTGGGCTGCCCCGAAGGCCGCAGCAGCAGCGAGTGGATAGACTTTGACTTCTTCGGCCACCAGATCGTGGCCCACCTGGCGCCGCCGCGCGCCAAGGCCCACCACAACGAGGTCGACGGCCACGACGTGCCGGTGCCGCATTTCGGCGTGGTGTTGGACTGGGTCGTGTTCGAAGCATTGGCTGAGCGGCTGCGCCAAGGTGGCATGAAGTTCGTCATCGAACCCTATGTGCGTTTCAAAGGACAAGTGGGCGAACAGGCCACCATGTTCTTCTACGACCCGGCCGGCAACGCGCTGGAGTTCAAGAGCTTTCGCGACCGCACGCAGCTGTTCGCCAAGTGAGCCCGTCCCCCGTGACCGAACTGCTCTTCATCCGCCATGGCGAAACCGACTGGAACCGCCAGCAGCGCTTTCAAGGCCAGATTGACGTGCCGCTGAATGCGGGCGGCCACGCCCAGGCGGCACGCTTGGCGCAGCGCCTGGCCGACGAGCGCTACGACGCCTTCTTCACCAGCGACCTGATGCGCGCGCGCCAAACCGCCGCGCCACTGGCCACTGCCTGGGGTCAGCAGCCGCTGGCCGTGCCCGGTTTGCGCGAGCAAAGCTTTGGCATCTGGGAAGGCCTGGACGTCGACACCATCAAAGCCCGGCACGCGCCGCTGTGGCCGCGCTGGCTGGAGCATCAGGCGGACTTCGCGCTGCCCGGTGGCGAGAGCCTGCGCCAGTTCTACAGCCGTGTGCTGGCGGCAGTGAAAGAACTGGCCACGCAAGCCAGCGGCCAACGCCTGGCCATCGTCACCCACGGCGGTGTGCTGGACATGCTGTGGCGCAGTGCGCACGGCTTGCCGCTGGACGGGCTGCGCGAGTGCGAAATCCCCAACACTGGCTTGAACCGGCTGCGCTGGGTGGACGGCGGCCTGCTGGTGCAAAGCTGGGCCGACGCTGAGCACCTGGACGGCCTGCCCGAGCAGGCTGCTACCGCTTCAGGTGAACGTTAGGCCGCTTGCGGCGAATTGGCAGTCGGCAAGGCTAAAAGGTCACGCCTTCCAATTCCTTCAAGAACAACTGCACGTTGCCACGCGCCGCACCCTCTACCGCCAGGCGCACACGGGTGACGCCGGCAAAGGCGTCTGACACGCCAGCCGTGAAGCTGTTGCGCACGGCCTTGCGCATCAGCACGGCGCCGTCGCTGCTGCGCGTCAACGTCCAGGCCACTTCCAGGTCCACCGTCATGCTGAAACCCATGGTGGGCATGCGCAGTTCAATGATGTTGGCGCTGAGCGTGTAGCCGGCGGGGCCGCTGGCTTGCACGCTGCCAAAGGCGCCAGCGCGCAGCAGCGACGCTTCAATGGCGGCCTTGAAGTCGGCGTCGACTATGCCGATGCCGGCGTTGCCGTCTGACTTCTGGCCGCCACTGACGTTGACTGTGACGCTGTGATTGTTCTTCTTGGCCGCAGCCACGCCCGGCACTTCCATGCTGGTGCGCTGTGCTGGCGTGCCACAGGCGGCAAGCGCCACCACAGCGGCGCCCAGCAACAGGCGTGAAAGTCGAACTTGCAGCAAACCAGCGAGCCTCATGTCATTTCCTTTGTTTCATGATGTTGTCCACCACCTCGTCAATCATCTCTTTGGGAGACTTGCGCGACAGTGAGGTGTGGAATGAATTGCCGCTGGCCAGCGGGAAGTCGCTCTTGGGGTCACGCAGCGTGATGGTCAGCTCCAGCATGTACATGGTGATGTCCCACATCCAGCGGTCGACATAGGTCACCACCGCGTCGGCCTGCGCATTGGGCTGCGGGTCGGCGGTGACGGCAAAGCCTTGCGCGCGCAGCTTGGTGGCGATCATCTGCTCCAAGCCACGGTCTTCGCCAACCAGCTTTTTCACGTGCAGGGTCTTGATGCTGTCCCAGCGCAGCGTGGGGTCGGCGGTAGCGGTGGCGCGGTTGACGGCGCAGCCGCTGGCCAACGCGGCGGCCACCAGCACCAGGCCCAGCATGCTGCGGCGCAAAGTTTCCGAATTCATAGCTAACTCCTGAAGTGGTTGATCCCGTTGGCGCCCCTAAAAGGCCACGTACAGACCCAGCACCGCCTTGTAGGGCTGGGCCTTGGCCTCGCGGTGGCCGGGCGTGGCCTTCACGATAACCTCGGCCGACCGGTAACCCAACTCCACGCCCCAGCCAAAGCCACTGGCCTTGCCAAACTCCATGCCCACGGCGGCCACGCCGCCGGCCTTGCCCGATTTGATGAAGTCGCCACCCGCGTTGGCCTTTTCCACGCCCAGGCGCACATAGGGCGACGACGCTTCGGCGCCAAAGCGGTAGCGCACATCCAGCCCAACCGGCACCACGTGCAGGCTGACGTCGCCGATGCCCAGGATGGCCGGGCCCACCGTCAGGCCCGCCGCCCAACCGCCACCAAAACCGTAGGACAGACCCAGGGCCAAACCCACGGGCACGTTTTGTTTGACGCTGATATTGGGGTTGTTGACGCTGATCTTGTCGCCGAAGTCGTTGAGGCCGCTGATGAAGTCCAGGCCCAAGCGAAAGCGAAAACCGGTGCCACTGTCTTGGGCCTGGGCACTGGCGCCGGCCAGGCTGAGGGCCAGGGCGGCGATGGCGCGCAGGCGCTGGGGTGTGAGGTGCAGTTTCATGATGTGTCCTCCGTGGGGGCGTGATGCCTGTCGGCAATATCGCGCGGGCATCGCGCCCGGGCTCGCGGGGAAAAGCGCGGCCACACAGGCCACGGGCTTGCGCGCGCGGGTGCGGCTGGCCACACTGTGTGCGTGCGGGGGCAGAAGGGCAGAAGGGCGGGAGGACACCATGTCGCAGACCCAACGTGTGCAAGTGCTGCAACCTTGGCTGGCCTGGCTGGATGCGTGTGCCGATCCGCTGGCTGCGCAGCCGCTGGCCCACGGCCTGTGGCAGCGCGCGCGCCGTGTTCTGCTGGCACTGGCGCACAGCAGCGAAGCGGCCGTCGCGGCCTGGATTGCCGCCAGCGAACGGGTGCTCGACGCCGACGGCCGAGTGCGCGACGTGCGCCCCGCGCGCGCCCTGCGCGAGATGGGCAACGACCGCGACGCCGTGCTGCGTCTGGGTGTCTGGGGTGCACTGCAAGCGCACAGCACGGCGGCCTTGCCGGCGGGCGCGGCGGCCTTTCACGCCCTGCTGGCCCAGGTCAGCCGTGGCACCGGCCTGTCGCCACCCGGCCTGTTGCCCAGCCGCCAGCGTGGCAGCGGCGAGGGCGGTTTTGCCGACAGCGCCCAGGCGGCGTTGTTTTTCAACGGCCGCCTTCGCCACACCCTGGCCAACCTGGCCACGCTGTACGACGGCCATGGCGCTGACTTTGCGCGTTGGCTCTCGCTGCCCGACTACGCGGCGGGCAGCGCCGACCGGCAAGCCTGGGGCCAGGCCTGGACGGTGGCCGTGGTCGCCACCTACCTGGACTGGCTGCACCGTGCCAGCGCCGGCTCTGTGCCGGCCGCGCTGGCCTTGTTGTGGGACGACCAGCCCAAGCGTTTTCGGCCGCCGTCGCGTGTGCTGCGGCCGGGTGCCAACAGCCCGCGCGGTGCACCCAAGCCCGCCGTGTTGCCCACTGGCGATGACGCCATGCATGTCGACCTGCACCTGGGCGCCGTGCTGGCCCAGGTGCTGGACCACCAAGACAGTCGCTGGCAAGCCGTGGCCCGAGGTGTGCGGCGCTTTGCCGTGGCGCTGAGCATGAAGACGCTGGACCAGGGCGACTCACAACGCCGCGACCCCGCCTTGGCCGGGGTGCGCAACTTCACGCGCTACCGGGGCCTGAGCATCGTGCAGCTCTACATGGCTGTGGTGGCCAGCGAACTGGGGCCGGCGGCGCTGCGCAGCGGTGAAGCAGCATGACCCGCGACGAAGCCCTGCCCGCGCGAGCTGCCCATGCGCATTGCCTGCACCACAGCCCCGGCCAGCGCGACAACGCGCAAGCCCTGGTGGCTTGGCAGTCACGCTCGGTCGCGCGCTACTTCAGTGCCCAAAGCGCAGACCCGCCGTCCGTGAACGCAGCACACAGCCGCCGCAGCGCCGTCAGCACCGGGCCTGACGCCGCACTGCCGCAGCGCCTGGCACCGGCCGCCTTGGCCTGGCAAAGCGCCGCCGCCGAACAAGGCCCGTCGGCCTTGGGCAGCTTGCAGCTGTGGGCGCAGCTGCCTGACGACGTGGAATGGCTTGATCTGACGCTGTCGGTGCACCGCCAGGGCCAGTGGTGGCGCCTGCATCCCGAGGTGCTGGACTTGGCCGAGCCAGGCACTGACCCTGGCACAGCGCAACGCCTGCTCTTGCTGCTGAGCGACGACGAAGCCGACGCTTTGGCCGCTCAGGGCATCACACTGGCCGCGTTGCGCCATGCTGCCAGCCAGAGCGACACGGCCTGCTGGTGTTGCCGCCTGGACGGCCTGGGCGCCTTTGTGGCTGGCCTGCTGGACCTGGGCTGGCCAGCACCGGCGGCACCGTCATGATTGGGCCGCCGTCGCCCGACGACAGCGCCTTCACACGCCACACCGTGGCGGCCTGGGAGCTGCTGCGCCGGGGCGATTTCAAACCCGCGCTGGCGGCCTTCGAGCGAGCGCTGAATCTGTGGGCTAACGCTGATGTGCAGTGGCAACAAGCCCGGCATCCAGCCTGGCAGGCTTTGCAGGTGGGGCGCGGCGAGGCGCTGCTCATGCTGGGCGAGCGTGTGCTGTCCGAGCAGGCCTTGCTGCTGGCTTATCCCGACCTGGCCCAGGCGCCGCTGCCCACGCCGCAGCAGGCCCGCCCCAGCCGCATGCACCTGCGCGCCCTGAACGACTGGTGCCGCCTGCAACAGCTGGCGCGCAAAGTCAGTGGCATGGCGACCTTGCTGCAAGCCTGGCTGGCACTGCTGCCGCCCGACGACCCTGCCAGTGCCAGTGCCTGGGCCGAGCCGCAAGCGCGCTTGCAAGCGCGGCTGGCGGTTACCGCCACCATCGAAGGGCGGGTGGAAGACGCCCTGGCGCTGCACGCCCAGGCCATGCAGGTGTTTGAGCAACACCTGCTGAGCGAAGGCGTGGGCGACCTGGCCGCTTCACTGGCCAATGCGGGCGGCGACCTCTGGCGCCTGGGCCGGCTGAATGAAGCGCAAGCCAACATCGCGCGCGCGCTGGCCATCTTCCAGGGCCTGGTGGACGCGGGCCACGAACGCCACCAGGCCGAAGTCAACCTGACGCAGATGAACCTGGCCGCCGTGCTCATGAGCCAGGGCGAATTCAAGGCCGCCGTAGCCCTGTACCTGGACGTGGTTCGGGGCTACGACACGGCAGTGCGGCGCGGCCGCGGCCGTGGGGATGTGGCAAGGCTGCGCAACTCACGCGCCATGGCCGGCATGAACCTGGCCTATGCCCTCTTCAAGGACGGCCAGTACGACGCCGCCGCGCACCACTACCGGGCCACGCGGCAACGTTTTGCCAAGCTCAAAGGCGCGGATGGCGCGGCTGGCGCCGGACAGTTTGTGCCCGACGAAGAGATTCGCACCTGGGTCAACCAGGCGCACCTGTTGGCGCGCCAGGGCCAGGCGGTGGCGGCGTTGGCGCTGTACCGGCGCAGTGAAAAACGCTTGCTGGGCTTACAAGCGCAAGGCCGCAACGACTTGATACCCGACAGCGCCAACGCGCGTTTTGGCATCGCGCGCGCACTCGTGCTCAGCGGCCGGCCCCGGGCCGGCGCAGCGCACTTTGAGGGCGCGCAGGCGGCTCTGGTCAAGCTCACCGAAGAAGGCCAGCTCCAGCATGGCTTGCCTTGGCTGGTGGCCCTGGGTGAACACGGCGACGCGCTGTTGCGCGCCGGCGTGAGCGCCCCAGACGCAGGCCAGCCCTTGCTGCAAGCCCTGCAACAAGCGCCACGTGTACGGCTGCACAACGTGGCCGCGCAGGGGCAAGAAATCATCACCGGACTGGCAGCCCTTGAACGCTGGCTGACCCAGTTGGCGTCGGCCTGGCTGCCCGCAGTGGCCACGGCCTTGCTGAGCCATTTGCTCGAACGCATGGCTTCCTTGCTGGGTGAATCCGAGCCCGAAGAATTGCGCGCCCACGCCGCGCTCAGCCAGCAGTGTGTGCAGCGCCTGGGCGCGGTGGCGCTGGCTTTGCCGCAAGCGCCGCTGTTGCTGGCCGACTGGTTCTTGCGCACGCGCGGCCTGCGCGCGCAGCGCAGCGCACTGGCCCAGGGGCGCGAGCCTGAGCTGGTGGCACTGCGTGAAGACCTGGCGCGATTGCGCCGGCTGGAAGAAGAGATGCTGGCCGCGCCTACGCCCACTGTCACTGGGGCCAGGGCGCAGGCCGAACAAACACGCCGCAGCGAGCAGGCTCAGCAATGGCGCAGCCTGCGTGCGCGGTGCGATCAGGCGCGCGACGCGCTGGTCGGCGCAGGCCTGCTGCCGCCGCTGCTGCGCTTGCACGCGCAGGCGTTGGCTGCGCACATGGCCCGCGGCCAGGCCTTGTTGATGCTGGCACGCGGCCTCGACCAAACCCTGTTGGCCGTGCTGCTGCGGCCTGCGTTGGCGTCAGGCGCACAAGTCGCTCAAGCCGTGTTGTTGACCCAGGGCCAGGCCGTGCCCGATTGCCACGCCGTCCACCTGGGACTGCGCCGCGCGATGCGCGCAGCTGCGCAAGCGTTGCGCCGTGGGCCCGACAGCCAAGAGCTGGCCGGGGCTGCCGACGCGCTCAGCCCGCCCAGCCTGGAGCAGGCCGAGCAGGCCGCACGCAGCGTTTACGAGGCCGTGGCCACGCCTTTGCTGCAGCCCCTGATGCAAACACTGGGCGACGCGAGCGTGTCCGACTTGGCCTTGGTGCCTTCGGCCGACCTGCACCTGCTGCCCTGGCATGACCTGCTGGGCCAGCGTCTGGCCAGTCAGGGCTGCCGGCTCAGCGTCTACCCCGACTGCGGCGCCTGGGCGCACTGCACGGTGCTGGCGCCCAAACGCCCACGTGCGCCGGCCGCCCCGCGCTGGGCTTTGCTGGCCAGCGAAGCCGGGGCTCTGACAGCGATGCTGGCCGAGCCGCTGCCCTGGGTGGTGGTCGAGCGCCTGCTCAGCCTGCAACTGTGGGCCGGCAGCGGCGGCATGCAGCGCTTGGACCCGCAGCGCCCGCGCGGCCGTGGCATCAACGCACTGGTGGGCATGGGGCATGGCCACGCGCCGGCCGACAACCTGGCCTTGGCGGGGCTGTGGGTAGCGCCGCACAGCGTGCTCAGCGCGCATGCGCTGGGCCAGGTGCACAGCTGCCAGCATGTGCTGATGTCGTGTTGTGTGCTCGGCCGGGTGGACGAGGTGCACAGCGAAGCCATGGGTTTCTTGTCTAGCAGCTTTGGCTACCAATGCCGTTTTGGCGCAGGTTGGTTGCTGGAAGTGCCCGACGCCGAAGCCTGTCTGTTCAGCCTGGCCTTTCAGCATGGCCTGCGCACGGCCAGCCAGGGCAAGGGCTGGCAATGGGGCGCTGTTTTCCAAGCCGTTCGACAAGGCATTGCACAGGGCTGTTGGCCGGCTGGCTTTGACCCGTGGTTGGCCACGCACCTGCCCGCCGCCGTGCAGTCAGCATTGCTCGAGCCCGGTGTGGAGGCGGGCCGCTGGCTCAACCGTTTTGAGTACCTGCGCGACTTTGATGGCGGCCTGTTTGCCGTGCCACCGCCCAGCCTGCGCCGGCTGATGCCTTGGGTCATTGCGCTGGGGGCTTGAAGGGCTCGCTGCTGACTGCCAAGTCACTGCCAAGTCACTGCCAAGTTACTGCCAACTCAGCGCCGCCAGGTCATTCACAAACAGCGGCATGTCTTTCCATATCCCCTTCAGTCGGGCGTTAGCCACCGTGATCCAGGTCGGCTGGTAGAGGTAGGCGGCCACGGCGTCGCGGGCCACCAGTTCTTGCGCCTGGCCCATCAGCTTCAAGCGTTCTTCGGGTTTGACGGTGGCTTGAATCTTGGCCCACAGGGTGTTGAATTCGCTCGACTCATAACCCCAGTAGTAGTTGGGGCGCGCAAAGTTGCCAAAGTCCAGCGGCTCGACGTGTGAGATGACGGTCAGGTCGTAGGCCTTTTGGCCGTACACGCCTGACAGCCACTGCGCCCATTCGACGTTTTCA
>JANNEX010000324.1:0-3689 GCA_031379155.1 Rubrivivax sp. | reverse complement strand
GGAAATTCGCCGTGGCCCTGATGGCCACTACCACTGGCCCGGCCGCATCGGCAGCGACAAACAGACGCGCGAAGTCGACTTCCTCGTCGACACCGGCGCCACCGGCACCGCCATCCCCCTGGCCATGGCGCGTGAACTGGGCTTGTCCAGCGTGGGCAGCATGCAGTCCAACACCGCCGGTGGCGTGGTCAGCGGCCACTACGTGGTGGGTGACTTGCAGCTGCAAGGCGGCGTGCGCGCCGAGCGCCTGCGCATGGCCGCACTGCCCAATCTGAGCGCGCCGCTGCTGGGCATGGACGTGCTGGGCCGCTTGCGCTGGCAGCAGGATGCGGGTGTGTTGCGCATCACGCTGCAAGGGGCGGCGAAGTGAGGCCCTTGTGCATGCTGGCCCTGGTCATGGCAGTGCTGCTCATGCCAGCAGCACGGGCCGCGCAGGCCTGCCCGCCCGCATTGCCCACCCAACCCGACAGCGGAGCCGCACCCAAAGACCGCGGCATGATGTGGCGTGCCACGCGCGACGGCCGCACCGTCTATCTCTTTGGCACCCTGCACGTGGGCAAACCCAACTGGCGCAAGCTGGGCCCACTCACCACGGCCGCGCTGCGTGGCAGCGATGTGCTGGCACTTGAGGTCGACCCTAGCGACCCCGCCCTGCTGCAAGCCATGGCCGACACACGACCGCCGCAACCCTTGCCCGAACCGCTGCAAGCGCGCCTGACACGCGCCTTCGAGCGCGCCTGCCTGGCCACCGAGGCCCTGGCCACGCTGCACCCCGTGCTGCAAGCCACCACGCTGACGGTGATGGAAGCGCGCTGGCTGGGCATGGATTCAAGCTACGCGATGGAGCAAGTGTTGTCGGCGCAAGTGCGCACACAAGGCCGGCGTGTGGTGGCGCTGGAATCCGCCGTTGACCAGATCAAAGCCCTGGTGCCTGAGGACGAAGAAGAAGCCCGCAGCGTGCTCGAGCAAAGCTTGCAACAGCTGGAAGACCAAAGCTCACGCCGTGTGCTTGAACGTCTGGCGCGGGCTTGGGAACAAGGCAACGTGCAGGCGCTGGAAGACTACGAAAGCTGGTGCGAATGTGTGGCCAACGAAGCCGACCGCGCCTTCATGCGCAAGCTCAACGACGAACGCAACCCGCCCATGGCTGACGGCATCGAGCAGCACCACCGCCAGGGCAAAAAAGTCTTTGCCGCCGTGGGCGTGCTGCACATGACTGGCGCGCAATCACTGCCGCGCCTGCTGGAGCAGCGCGGCTTCAAGGTTGAGCGCATCGTCTTCAAACCTTGAGGTCTTCCAACGCCGATCGCTTCAAACGCGCCAGGCCCCGGCGCACAATGCCGTGCAGCCCACCCTTGCCTGGAGACCCCGCATGACCAACGCCGCCGACCTGACACGCTTGGTGCCGGGCTTTGACTTCCTGCAAGGCCTGCTCAAGAACACCGGCGCAAGCCTGCCCCCCATGGGCCAGTGGATAGCGCCCACGCTAGACCCGCAAGAACTGGAGAAGCGCATCCAGGAACTCAAGACCGTGCAGTTCTGGCTGGAGCAAAACAGCAAGCTGCTGGGCACCACCATCCAGGCGCTGGAAGTGCAGCGCATGACGCTGGCGACACTGAAGACCATGAATCTGCCGCTGGCTGACCTGGCCGAATCGCTCAAGGCCAGGCTGCCCATGTCCGCACCCGCGCCCGCACCCGCGCCTGAACACGCACCCGCACCCGCAAGGCGCAGCGCGCGCAAAGCCGCCGCCCCGGCCCCTGCCAGCCCCGCCATTGACCCGCTGCAATGGTGGGGCGCCCTGACCCAGCAGTTCAGCGAACTGGCTGGCCAGGCCATGAAAGACAGCGCCGCCGATACGGCCAAGAACCTGGCCGGCGCCATGGTCAAGGGTTCACTCGACACGGCCGCGGGTGCCCTGAAAACAGCGGCCTCCTTGCCCGTCAAGGCGATAGCGCGCGCCACGGCCAAGCGCAAGCGCTAACGCCAAAGCCAGAGCCAGAAGCTTGCCATGCCGGCTTTCCTCATTGGCCACGCCACCCACCCTGAATGGCAAGGTGCGCTGGCGCTGGCCGCCGCGCAAATCGAAGCGCGCCGCCAAGCCCACGAGACCAGCGCAGCCGGGCCGCTGACGCTGGGCCTGGTCTACTTCACCGACCACTATGCCGCACAGGCTCAGGGCTTGTACAAAGCCTTGCGCCAGCGCTGGCCAGGCGTGTCGTGGGTGGGCAGCGTGGGTGTGGGCGTGGCCGCCACGGGGGTTGAGTACTTCGATGAGCCTGCGCTGGTGCTGATGCTGGCGGCCTTGCCACAGGGCCGCTTCGAAGTTTTTTCGGGCGCACGCAAGCTCTCGCGCATCGAAGCCTTCAGCGCCCTGGTGCACGCCGACCCGGCCACGCCAGACTTGCCCGAGCTGATTGCTGAGATGAGTGACCGCACCAGTTCGGGCTATCTCTTCGGTGGTCTGGCTTCGTCGCGCAGCAGCGCCGTGCACATCGCCGACGGCGTCTGGCAAGGGGGTTTGTCGGGCGTGGCTTTTTCCAGCGACGTGGCGCTCATTTCGCGTGTCACGCAGGGCTGCCAGCCGCTAGGCCCCACGCGCACTGTGACGGCCTGTGACCGCAACATCGTCACCGCGCTGGACGGCCAGCCCGCGCTGGCTTGCCTGCTGGCCGACCTGGGCATACGCAACCTCGACGACCCGCATCAAGCGCTGCCAAGGCTGCGCTCCACGCTGGTGGGCCTGGCCGACGCGCACAGCAGCGTGCTGGCGCGCCCGGGTCAGTTTGGCACCGACACACTGGTGCGCCAGCTCGTTGGCCTGGACCCCGCACAGGCTGCGGTGGCCGTGGGCCAGAGTTTGCAGCCGGGCATGAAGCTGGCCTTTTGCCAACGCGACGTGCATGCCGCGCGGCGCGACCTGGTGCGCATCTGCAGCGAAATCCGCGACGAAGTGGAGTCGCCTGTCGAGGCCGTTGCACTGCTGCCCACGGCGGGCCCGCCAGCGGCACCCAGGCGGCGCATGCGCGGCGCCGTCTACATCAGTTGTGCTGGGCGCGGCGGGCCGCACTTTGGCGGGCCCTCAGCAGAGCTCAAGATTGTGCAGCACGCACTGGGCGATGTGCCGCTGGTCGGCTTTTTTGCCGCCGGTGAAATCGCCCGCCACCACCTGTATGGCTACACCGGCGTGCTGACGGTGTTCACGGGCGGCTGAACGACTGAACCGCTGAACGGCTTAGAGCCCGGCACTGCGGCACGGCTATAGCCAGCGCGGTTGCTAGGGCCTGGTAAGCGCCGCGCTGGCCTGTTCCACCAACACCAACAGGTCGACTGGCACGGCAGCGGGGTCTGTGGCCAGCGCAGCCAGCGCCGAGCCTTGCAGCTCATCGAGCAGCTCGGCATGCAAGGCCGGATGCGCGCGCACAGTGGCCACCGCGCGCGCCGCCTCAGCCGCCTGCCCGCTGGCCAGACACCAGCGTGCGTAGCCGCACAGCGCCTCCAGCAGGTTGGCGGGGTCGTTGAGCGCACGGGCCAGGCGCAGCGCCGGTGCCAGGTGGTCTGCGGCCGCCGTCAATTGGCCCGCACGCACTGCCATCTCGGCCAGGATGAGCAGCGTGCCGGCTTCCAGCATGCGTTCACCGGCGCGGCGCACTTCGGTCAGCGCTTGCAGGGCCAAGGACTCGGCGGCT
>JANNEX010000304.1:0-11033 GCA_031379155.1 Rubrivivax sp. | reverse complement strand
GTCATGTCAAAGCGAAACAGCCGGCATTCAATGGCGCCGTTGAACAGCGGCACGCGGCGCGACTCTTTCAGGCGCATCAGCGTGGGCAGTTTCATCTCGGGGCTGAGCAGCCAGGCGGTCCAGCCGGCGTAGTGCTGCTTCCAGTGGCTGGCCAGCTTGCCAAAGAAATCGGCGGGCGTGCCGCCGCCTTCAAAGCTCTCGCGCGGGGCACGGGTTTCGCTGCTTTTTTCGCGGCCCGAACCTTGACCTTTGGCGTCGATCCGTTCGCCGTAAGGCGGGTTCATCAAGATCGAGCCAGTGGCCACCGGCGGCAGACGTTGCAGCGCGTCGGCGGTCTTGAACTCAATCGCCGCTGCCACACCCGCGCGCTGTGCATTGCGCGTCGCAAAGTCGGTCATGCGAAAGCTCACGTCGCCGGCAAACAGCGGCACCGCGCTGCTGTGGACTCGCGCTTGCGCGGCACGCTTCAAGTCACGCCAGTCAGCAGCAAAGGGCTTGAAGGGCAGCATTCGCTCGAAAGCAAAGTGGCGCAGGCTGCCGGGTGCAATGCCGCAGGAAATTTGTGCCGCTTCAATGATGATGGTGCCGGCACCGCAGCAAGGGTCGAGCAGCGGCCCATCTTCAGCGCGGCCTAGCCAGCCGGCAGCGGCCAGCATGGCGGCGGCCAGGGTTTCTTTGAGCGGCGCTTCGCCGGTGTCTTCACGCCAGCCGCGTTTGAACAAGGGCTCACCCGTGGTGTCGATGTAGACGGTGGCGTGCTCGGGGCCGACGAACAGGGCAATCGGCAAATCGGGATTGCGCGTGTCCACGCTGGGCCGCGCGCCAGCCACTTCACGCAGGCGGTCACACACCGCGTCTTTGATGCGCAGCGCGGCAAAGTTCAGGCTGTGCAGGGGGCTGGCAAAGCGGCCACGACCGGCGCTCACATCCACGCGCAGCGTTTGTTCGGGCGTGATCCAGTCCTCCCAGGCCACGCGGCTGGCCAGTGCATACAGGTCATGTTCGTCGCGGTAGGGGCCGTCAATCAGCGGCCACAACACGCGCGTGGCCAGGCGGCTTTGCAGGTTGAGGGCCATCGCCAGGCGTTGGTCGCCTTCGACCCACACACCACCGCGCGAAGCTTCGGCGGCGACGCCGCTGATGCGCTGCACCTCAATGGCCAGCAGCGCTTCCACGCCGCCAGCGCAGGGCAGGAAGAGCGTGGTCACATGGCCTTTCGCAGCCCGGCCGGCGCGATCTTCAGCGCCTCGCGGTACTTGGCCACGGTGCGCCGCGCGACCTGAATGCCCTGCTCTTCGAGCATGGTGCTGAGCTGGTTGTCGGACAGCGGTTTGCCGGCGTTTTCTGCACCCACAAACTGCTGGATGAGCGCACGCACCGCCGTGCTCGAGGCATTGCCACCGGCGTCGGTGTTGAGCGAAGAGCCGAAGAAATACTTCAGCTCAAAGGTGCCTTGCGGCGTGGTCATGTACTTGGCCGTGGTAACGCGTGAGATGGTGCTTTCATGCAGGCCCAACTCGTCGGCAATTTCGCGCAGCACCAGGGGCTTCATGGCGATGGCGCCGTGGCTGAAGAAGCCCCTTTGCCGCTCAACAATGGCCTTGCTGACACGCAATATGGTGTCAAAGCGCTGCTGTATGTTTTTCATGAACCAGCGCGCTTCTTGAAGCCGGCCCGACATGCCCGGATTGGCCGACGCGCCGCGCTGGCCGCGCATGGCCTGCGCGTACAGGTTGTTGATGCGCAGCTTGGGCATCACGTCGGGGTTGAGCGCGACGCTCAGGCCACGGCCGCTTTTGCGCACGATGACATCGGGCACGATGATGTTGCCCTCGGCGGGCGAAAAGGGCCGGCCGGGCTTGGGTTCGCAGCGGCGAATCAACTCTTGCGCCTGTCGCACCAGGTCTTCGTCGGCACCGGTCAAGGCGCTCAAGCGTTTCATGTCGCGCCGCGCCAGCAGCTCCAGGTATTGCTCGGCAATGCGCACCGCCACCTGGCGCGCCGCACAGCGCGGTGTGGCCTTGAGCTGCAAGGCCAGGCATTCGCCGAGCGAACGTGCGCCCACGCCCATGGGGTCCAGGCTTTGCAGCCAACGCAGGGCGCATTGCAGGCGTTGGTCCAGCGCTTCCAGGGCCTCGGGGTCTGCAATGCCCAGCATGGCGGCCAGGCGCTGGGCAATGTCTTGCAAGGTGTCGGCCAGGTAGCCGTCACCGTCCAGCGATTCGATCAAAACTTGCAGCGCGGCGTGGTCTTCGTCGCCCAGGCGCATGCCCACGACCTGGCTGCGCAGGTGGTCTTGCAGGGACTGCGCCGCCACGCTGCGGTCTTGGCCGTCAGACTCGTCGCCTTCGCCGCTGGCGGCCGACTTGCCGGGGGTTTCGCGGATGCCGTCGAAGTCTTCGGACTCGGTGCCGTTTTCCCAGTCTTCGCGCTCGGTGGTGCCAAATTCTTCGGCGCGCAACTCGCCACCGGCTTCACCCGCATCGGGCGCGTCAGAGTGATCGGCCTCGGCCACGCGGTCAACGGCCTGGCGTTCAGGCGGCGCTTCAAAGGGCGTGGCTGCGGTTTCGTCTTCTTGCTCCAGAAACGGGTTCTGGTCGAGCATCTGGCCGACTTCCTGGTGCAGCTCCAGCGTCGACAACTGCAACAGGCGTATTGACTGCTGCAGCTGTGGCGTGAGCGCCAGGTGCTGCGACAGTCTGACCTGAAGGGAAGGCTTCATGCTCACGGGTGCACCCTTCGCGCTGCGCGCGGTCCCGCCGGGCGGGAATTCGCACTCGGGAAACCCTCGTTGCTCATGCCCAGCCCTACATTCTGAAGTGCTCGCCCAGGTAGACCTTGCGGACCTGGGCGTTGCTGACGATGTCATGCGGCGTGCCTTCGGCCAGCACGCTGCCTTCGCTGATGATGTAGGCGCGGTCGCAGATGCCCAGCGTCTCGCGCACGTTGTGGTCGGTGATGAGCACGCCAATGCCACGCGCGCGCAAAAAACCGATGATGCGTTGGATCTCGATCACCGCGATCGGGTCGACGCCAGCAAAGGGCTCGTCGAGCAAGATGAAGCGCGGCTGCGTGGCCAGGGCGCGGGCGATTTCGACGCGGCGGCGCTCGCCGCCCGACAGCGCCGGTGCGGGCGAGTCACGCAGCTTCTCGATCGACAGCTCTTGCAGCAGACGGTCGAGTTGTTCTTGCAGAGCGGCGGGCTTGAGTGCGCGGCCTGATGCGTCCAGCTGCAACTCAAGCACGGCACGAATGTTTTCTTGCACCGTGAGCTTACGAAATATCGACGCCTCTTGCGGCAGGTAGGACAGCCCCAAACGCGAGCGGCGATGGATGGGCAAGCCTTGCACGGGTTTGCCGTCGATGCTGATCTGGCCTTCATCAGCGCGCACCAGGCCCACCACCATGTAAAAGGTGGTGGTCTTGCCGGCGCCGTTGGGGCCCAGCAGGCCCACCACTTCACCGGCGCCGACGGCCAGGTGCACGTCTTTGACGACCATGCGCGCCCCGTAGCTCTTGCGCAGGTGTTGGGCTTCAAGGCGGCTGGCAGAAACCGCAGCTTCGGCCACCGCAGCCGTCAAGGGCGTTCCCCCAAGGCGCGGCTGGGGGTCAGCGGCGTGGTGGCGGGCGCGGGAGCAGACGCGGCTGGCTCAGCGCGCGGGCTGAGCACGGCGCGCACGCGGCCGGTGGGGTTGGCGGCTGAGCTGGCGCCGCCTTCGACCTTGAAGACCTCGGAGGTGTTGTCCCACAGAATGCTGGCGCCAGTGATTTCGTCGGCCACGATGCCGGCGCGCAAGCGCTTGACGGCACCGCCGCCCAGGAAGCGCAGCGTGTCGGCACGGCCGTCGAATTCGATGCGTTCAGCCATGCCTTCGACCGACTCATCCACGCCGTCGCGGCGCTGGCGCCAACTGGCGGGCTTGGCGGCCGAGCCCAAGGCCAAAGCGGCGCGGTAGCCGTCGGGCAGGGTGCGCATTTCCACGCGCTCGGCACGCAGCACCATGCTGCCTTGGGAGATGACAACGTTGCCGCTGTAGACCAGCACTTGGCGCTGCAAGTCCAACACGCCGTCGCGGTCGGCTTCGACCACCATCTGTTTGCTGCGGTCGGCTTTTTCAGCCTGGGCAAAGCCCGGCGCGGCGGCCAGCACAAGACACAGCCCTGCCCGACTCGAGCAGAGACAAAGCGCGCGGAATGAAGTTAGGGGCATTGATCGGCACGAAATTTGCAGGGCAGTATAGCCACAACAAACTTCGTGCCAGGGCGCGCTGGCGTGAAATCAAGCCGGGGAAAGCGGCCTTGGCACGGCCCTTGAGCCGACGCTTCAAACCCGGGCCTTGGGGCCTGGGATCAGGCTTTTCTGGCCAGCTGAATCAGGAAATCAGCCACCGCCACGGCGCGTTCATGCGTGCCGGCCAGCGAGGCCGAAGTGTAAAAGCGGCCGTGGATGCCCAGCGCGGGCACGCCGTCGATCTTGTAGGCATCTGCCAATTGTTTGGCGCGGTTGGCCTTGGTGCTGACGCCAAAGCTTTTCATCGCGTCGGCCAGCTTGGCGCCGTCAACGCCGTTGTCCTTGGCAAAAGACTGGATCTCTGAGTCGCTGGTGAGGCGTTTGTTCTGCTGGTGGATGGCCGCAAACACCTTGCGATGCACCGCCGCCAACTGGCCCATTTCTTCCAGCGCGTAGAACAGCTTTTGGTGCACCACATGCTGGGAGTTGAAAGCCACCGGCACCTGGCGAAAGCTCACGTCGGCCGCCAGTTTTTTGGCCCAGGGCTCCAGCACGGGCTCAAAGGCGTAGCAGTGCGGACAGCCGTACCAAAAGAACTCAACCACCTCGATCTTCTTGTCAGGCCCGGTCAAGTTCACTGGCGCGGGGGGTGACAGCTTGACGTAGTGCGTCCCTTCTTTGGGCGCGCCCTGGGCGTTGGCGGTGCCCGTGAGTGCCAGGCCTAGGCCGGCACTGGCCAGTTGAAGGGAGAAGTCGCGCCGTTGCATGGAGATCCTTTCGGGACGGAAGTGAGCAATCAAGATTTTTCGACTCGCACGATCTGCGCTTCGATGTTTTGCTGCTGAAGTTTGTTCTGCAAATCCTCAGCTTCGTTGCGGCCAGGGTAAGGGCCCATGCGCACGCGGTAGACGGTGCGGCCGGCCTGTTCGCGTTCAGTGACTTTGGCGGTTTGACCCATCATGGCCAGCTTGGCACGCTGCTGTTCAGCGTCTTCGTTGCGCGTGTAGGCACCGGCCTGCACAAAGTAGACAAACGGTTCAGCGGCCGTGGTGGTGGACGCTGTGGTGGAGGCTGTCGTGGACGCTGTCGTGGATTTAGTCGGCGCAGGAACTTCGCCAGCCAGGATGGCGGCCGGGTCTTTGGCTGGCGGCTTGGCGGCGGCCGAAGCTGGCGCAGCCGGCAGCGCGGTCACAACAGCCGCAGCGGGCGGCACAGCCGACGCGGCTATGGCTGCCGCAGAGGCTGCCGCCACGGCGTTGGCCGCGCGCGCTGCCGTTTTGCCGCCCAGCGCGGCATTGGGGTCCCAGTTGCGGTTGCGCGCCGTCTCGGCCGTGTCCTGCTCTGCTGTGCGCTGCGGCACCTTGTTCACAAAGGGCACTGGCGCTTTGGTGATGTACAGCGCCACACCCAGCGCCAATGCCAAGCCGACGAGCAAACCCGCCACCAGGCCCATGGCAAAACCACCGCGCTGCTCAGTCATGCATTCACCTCTGCGACAGGCGTCGCTTCTCGAGCCATGGATTCAGGCGCCGACACGCCCAGCAGCGCCAGCGCGCAACGCAAGACCTGCGCCGTGGCCGCCAACAAGGCCATGCGGGCGCGCGCCAGCGCCGCGTCGTCAACCAAGAAACGTTCGCTGCCGTAATAGGTGTGAAAAGCCGCTGCCAAGTCGCGCAAATAAAAGGCCACGTCGTGCGGCGCAAGGTCAGCCGCCGCACGCGTCAACATCTCAGGGTAGTCGGCCAGCTTGAGCATCAGCGCGGCTTCGCTGGGCGCTTGCAGCAGCGACAAATCAGCCGCTGCAAACTCGCGCACGCCCGTGTAGGCCGCCAGCACCGAGCAGATGCGCGCGTGGGCGTATTGCACGTAGAAAACCGGGTTTTCGTCGTTGGCTTTGACGGCCAGGTCGACATCGAAGGTGAATTCCGTATCGGCCTTGCGGCTGATGAGGAAAAAGCGCACCGCGTCGCGGCTGGTCCACTCGATAAGGTCGCGCACCGACACCGAGGTGCCTGCGCGTTTGCTCATCTTCACTTCCTCGCCGTCCTTCAAGACGGCGATCATCTTGTAGAGCACCACATTGGGAAAGCCGGGCGGGATGCTGCGGCCCAACGCCTGCAAGCCGGCCCGCACGCGCGCGATCGAGCCATGGTGGTCGTAGCCGAGCACATTGATGACCTTGGAGTACCCGCGCTCGAACTTGGCGACGTGGTAAGCAATGTCGGGCACAAAGTAGGTGTAGCTGCCGTCTTGCTTGCGCATGACGCGGTCTTTGTCGTCACCGTAGTCAGTCGTCTTGAGCCACAGCGCGCCACCTTCTTCAAAGGTCTTGCCCGAGGCCACCAGGCGCTTGACGGTGTCTTCGACTCGGCCGCTGCTGTACAGGCTGCTTTCCAGGAAGTAGTGGTCAAAGCGCACGCCAAAGGCTTGCAGATCCTGGTCTTGTTCGTGGCGCAAAAAGGCCACCGCAAACTGGGTCATGTTGTCCAGGTCTTGCACATTGCCGTTGGCCGTGAATTCACGGTCGTCGGCATGCACGGTTTTTTTGGCGGCAAAAGCAGCGGCGATGTCGGCGATGTACTCGCCGTTGTAGGCCTGCTCGGGCCAGCCTGCATCACCCGGCTTGAAGCCTTGCAGCCGGCGCTGCACCGACAGGCCCAGGTTGTTGATCTGCACGCCTGCGTCGTTGTAATAAAACTCGCGCAACACCTCGTCGCCCTGGCTTTGCAACAGGCTGCAGATGCAGTCGCCCAGCGCCGCGTTGCGGCCGTGGCCCACATGCAGCGGGCCAGTGGGGTTGGCCGAGACAAACTCGACCATCACGCGCTGGCCGCTGGGCGGCTGCTGGCCGTAGGCCGTGCCGGCGGCCAACACCTCGGCCACCACGGCTTGTTTGGCGGCAACTTTCAGGCGCAGGTTGATGAAGCCCGGGCCGGCAATTTCCAGCGCCTGCACCCAGCGCTGCACGGCGAGTTGCGCTTGCAGCAGGTCCACCAGCTTTTGCGCCAGTTCACGCGGGTTTTTCTTGAGTGGCCGCGCCAGTTGCATGGCGCTGGTGATGGCCAGGTCGCCGTGGCTGGCCTGCTTGGGCGACTCGAAGGCGGCAGTGGGCGGCGCAACGCCGCCGTCTGCGGCCAGTTGCGCCAACGCCACTTGCAGCGCCTGCCGCAACTCCTGCTTCGCTTGGATCATGGCTCGATTCTACTTTTGGCCTCGGCGCCGGCCTGAATACGCCAAGGAAAAGCCTGCCCAACGGGCGCTTGTTCGGTGCATGGCTGGTGACCAGCTCGGGCGACCATCGCAACGCCACCCCTGCCCGTTCAATGCCCCCGACCTCACTCTCCCCAACCGCTGTGTCAGAGCAAGCCCTGGCGGCCCTGGCCCTACCCACGCGCATCGGCAAATACCTGGTGCGCTGCAAGATTGGCGAAGGCGCCACCAGCGAAGTCTTCCTGGCGCACGACCCCTTCCGCGCCCAGGACGTGGCCATCAAACGCGTGCGTCTGGGTGTGCAGGCCGACACGCGCGAGTCCCACTTCCAGCAGCGCTTTTTTGCCGCCGAAGCCGCGCTGGTGGGCCGCCTGCAGCACCCCAACGTGGTGCAGATCATGGACGCCGTGGCCGATGCCGAAGCGCCCTACCTGGTGATGGAGTACGTCAAGGGCTTCACCCTGCGCCGCTATTGCCGCGCTGACAAACTCTTGCCACTGACACAGATCATTGAGGTCGGCTTCAAATGCGCCATGGCGCTGGGCTACTGCTTCCGCCAAGGCTTGATTCACCGTGACGTGAAACCCGCCAACCTGCTGGTGACGCTGGACGGCGACCGCATCAGCGATGTCAAGGTCACCGACTTTGGCAGCGTTTTCAACCAGGGCGCTGAACATACACAGGTGTACCGCGTGGGCAGCCTGGCCTACATGTCGCCCGAGCAACTGGATGGTGACGTGCTGGATTCGCGTGCCGACATCTATTCGCTGGCTGCTGTGCTGTATCACCTGGTGGCTGGCCGGCCGCCGTTTGACGCTGTGCAGCAGCAGGCGATCATGCACCAGATCTACCACGGCACCGCGCCGCCGCTGGCCACGCTGCGCGAGGGCGTGCCGCCGGCCTTGCAGTCGCTCATCGAGCGCAGCCTGGCCAAAGACCGCGACCTGCGGCCGGCCAATTGGGACGAGTTTTCGCAAGCCCTGTCGCAGCTCAGCGCACAGGGCCCGCTGGCCAATGGCCCGCTGCAAGAAGTGCTGGATTCAGAACGCTTCACCTTGCTGCGCGCACAAGAATTTTTTGCCGACTTTGGCGACGTGGAATTGTGGGAAGTGGTGCATCGCGCCACCTGGCATCGCCATTCCTACGGCCAGGCGCTGTACCGCAAAGGCGAAGAAGGCAACAGCTTTCACATCGTCACGCAAGGCCAGGTCGAGGTTTACCGCGACGGCCGCAACGTGGCTTCGTTGGGCGCTGGCAGCTCGGTGGGCGAGATGGCTTATCTGGCGCCCAACCCGGCGCTGCGTTTGCACTCGGTCGACATCCTGGTCTCGCAGCCCGCCACCACGGTGTCGTTCACGCCCGAGAGCCTGGAGCGCTTGTCGCTATCGACGCGGCACTTGTTCGACAAAGCCTTTATCCGTGTGCTGGTGCGACGGCTGCACGCAGCGCAGGAAGCAGCGGCGCGGCGCCAGACTTAAGTCGGCGCCAGACTTAAGTCTGCCTCCCGCACAGCGGTCATCGCGCGTCGTCTCAAAACGACCCCCGTGCGTTTACGGGTAGCCGTCGGTCGTGGGCTCTGGTGCAATCCTCATGTGCACACGACATCGGCGCACGACCCTGACGTTAGCCACACCATCTGTCCAACACCCTGAGGAGACCCCTATGAAGAAATCCCTGATCACCGTTGCCATCGCCACGCTGACCCTGTTTGCAGGCTCAGCTTTTGCCGCCAACGCCGACTGTGAAGCCAAGGCGGGCGAAAAGAAGCTGGCTGGCGCTGCAAAGACCAGCTTCATCAAGAAGTGCGAAAAAGATGCAGGCGGCGCCGCCTGTGAAGCCAAGGCCGTGGACAAAAACGGCAAGGCCCTGGCGGGTGCCGCCAAGACCAGCAACATGAAAAAGTGCATGGCCGACAGCGGCGCCAAGAAGTAAGCGCTTCACGCAAAGCACTTCTGGCATTTCACCCGCAAGGGGCGCCCAGGCGCCCCTTGTTCTTTGGGCGCCGATGGCGCCGTGTTTTTTTGCGCCGCTACAAAGAGCCCGCGCCCAGCCAGTACTTGGGGTCGCCGTAGCTGTGTTTGATGAAGTCAATCCACAGCCGCACGCGCAGCGGCAAATGTTTGCGTTGCGCAAACACGGCATAGATGCCGTTGGCCGGCGCGGCAAAGTTTTCCAGCACCGCCTGCAAGCGCCCAGCGGCCACGTCGGCTTCGACTTCCCAGGTGCTGCGCCAGGCTAGGCCCAGGCCACGCAGACACCACTCGTGCAGCACCTGGCCGTCGCTGCAATCCAGGCGGCCGCTGGGGCGCAGGTGGGTCACCTCGCCGTCTTGTGCAAAGGCCCAGCCGCGCGTCTGGCTGGCGTCTGAACTCAGCGTCAGGCAGCGGTGGCGCATCAGCTCGGCCGGGGTGTTGGGCGTGCCCGCGCGCTTCAAGTATTCCGGTGCGGCCACGCACAAGCGGCGGTTGTCAGCCAGGCGCACGCTGACCAGGCTGGAGTCAGGCAAATCACCCACGCGCACGGCGCAGTCAAAACCTTCGTTGACGATGTCAACGACGCGGTCACTCAGGTTCAGCGACAGGCTCACGTCCGGATGCTGGGCTGTGAAGGCCGGCACCAGCGGTGCCACATGGCGGCGGCCAAATCCGGCCGGTGCCGTGATGCGCAAGTGCCCACTGGCCTTCACTCCGCCTTCGCTGACACTGGCTTCGGCATTGGCCAGATCAGACAACACGCGCTGGCAGTCTTCCAAAAAGGCGCTGCCTTCGTGGGTGAGCGTGATGCGCCGCGTCGTGCGCACCAAGAGCTTCACGCCCAGCCTTTCTTCCATCGCGTCGATGCGCCGGCCTATCACGGCGGGCGCCACGCCTTCGGCATGCGCCGCTGCGGTCAGACTGCCTTTGGTGGCCACGGCGGCGAATGACTCGATCTGCTTGAGCCTGTCCATGCAACAAGATTATCCACACGGCGCGCACAAATCCCCCGCCAAACGCGCACTTAATGCTGCCCCGCATATCGAATAGATTGCTGCCATGAAACTCAACGCGGTTTTGTTTGACGCCTATGGCACCTTGTTTGACGTGCACAGCGTGGCCCTGCTGGCCGAGCAACTTTTTGCCGGCCACGGCGAAAAGCTGTCGCTGACCTGGCGCGACAAACAAATCGAATACACGCGGCTGCTCACCATGAGCGGTGGCGACCGCTACAAGCCTTTCTGGGAGGTGACACGCGCCGCCCTGCGCTACGCCGCCGCGCGCTGGCAACTGGACTTGGGCAGCGCCGCCGAAGAACAGCTCATGAACCAGTACCGCCACCTCAGCGCCTTCGCCGAAAACCACGAAGTGTTGGCCGAGCTGAAGCAGCGCGGCGTGGTCACCGGCACGCTGAGCAATGGCGACCCGCAGATGCTGCAAGTCGCCGTCAAGAGCGCAGGTTTTGCCAAACTTTTGCGGCACGTCATCAGCGTGCACAGCGTGCGCCGCTTCAAGACCGACCCCGCCGCCTACGCACTGGGGCCCAGCACCTTGGGCCTGCCGGCGCGCGAGATTCTCTTCGTCAGCAGCAACGCCTGGGACGCCATTGGTGCGACCTG
>JANNEX010000303.1:0-8201 GCA_031379155.1 Rubrivivax sp. | reverse complement strand
CCGCAAAGGCCTGCATGACCGCCTGTGCCGCGCTGGCGCGCAGGCCCAGTTGTGCGAACAACGCCAGTTGGCCGCGTGCCGCGTCCCAGGCGAAGAGTTTGTTGGGCGGCATGGCATCGCGATAGGCCTGCACCAGCACCGAAGGGTCGGCTTGCAGTTCGTCTTCGGGCAGCGTCAGCAGCAGCAGGTCAGCCTCGGCGATGTCGGCCCACAGTCGCTCACCGTCCTTGGCTTGCGCGCGTGCGCGGCTGACGGACGCGGCCACGACATGGGCCAGCGCCGGCAGTTCGCCTTCAAGGTCTTGGCGCGCACGGTCTGCACTTTGTGGGTTGCCTTTGAACAGCTTGCGCCAGCCGGGCAGGCTGGACAGCTGCAGCAAAATGTGGCCCATCTGCAGTGCGGCCAGGCCAGGATAAAACGCGTTCAGGTCCAGGTAGAAAGCGCTGCGGTAAGACGCATAGGACTGCAAGGCGCGTGCGTCCAGGGCCTGCTGGCAGGCCGCAGCAGGGTCGGCTGCACCCAGCAGTCGCGCGCGCCACAGGGTCTTGTGGTTGCGGCCCTCCAGCGCCAAGCCTTCTGCACGTTGCGCCAGCGTGGCAAGCGGGTCTTGCAGCACCTGGCGGATGGCCTGGTTGGACGCTTCGAGCAAAACCGCGCGTTGGCTTAGGCGGTACTCGCGTTCGTACAAATTGGCCAGCGCCAGGTTGACTTCAATGTCGCCTGGCAAAGCCGCGTTCAACAGCTCCCAGGTCTGGCGCGCGCCAGCCAAGTCCAGCAAGCTCCACTGCGCGCGCGCCACGCAGCGCAAGCCGTCCCATTGGTAGCGCTGGCCCTGCAAATCTTGGGCGATGACACGCAGCCAGCCCTTGTCGGCAGCGGCTTCGGCGCGGCCAATTTCCTCAATCAGGTCGAGCGGCAACGCGGTGACATTGGCGGCATCGGCCTCGCGCAGCGTGGGCATCATCAAGAAGATGGGGCTGTCGGTGTCACGCGCGCTGCGCAGGCTGGCTTGCAGCGTGTGCACCAACTCGTCCAGCGCCGCTGCGGGGTTGGCCACGGGGTACTTCAGGTAGCGGTCGGTCGACAGGTCAAAGGGCGTGCTGTCGGCAGACGGGTCGCCCTTGATGAGCACGGTGTGCTTTTTGCGCAGCGCGTGGCGAATGCCCAGCTCGTAAAAGACGTTGGCGTTGTGCACCGTGATGTCGCAGACCACGATGTCGGCTTCCAGGATCAGCGCAAACATGTCGGCGCGGATGTTGCCCGCGTCCACCACCTCGGCCGTGGTGCCACCGGCCAGGCCGCAGCGTTGCAGCGCCGGGGCAATGAGCGCGCCGTGCACGGCTTCAAAGTCCACCGTCTGGCCCTGCGCATCTTTCTTGACGCCAAAGCCGCGGATGACAAAGGCTCTTTGCTTCATGGCGCTAAGGCGCGTTTGTCAGCTCGGGTTCGTACAACTGCAAGAACTTGTCGGCGCTGATGGCGTAGGCGTCAGCACCGTCGGCGCCATTGCTCACCAGCCAGTCGCCCGCTTGGTAGTGCGTGCGGCCCTCTTTGGTGGCCACCGCGCCGGCCTGGGTGGCGCATTCGGCCCACACCGGGCTGGTCTTGACCCAGCGGCCGGGGCTGACTTGGCGGTAGGTGCGCGCAAAACTCTCGGCCTCAACGGTGTAGACATCGCCGTGGTTGTCGACCAGCCAGTCGCCAGGGCGGGCCTGCTGCGTGTCGCCCCACTTGCGGTACACAAAGGCATCGAACTCCAGCGTTAGCTGGATGGCGCTGACAGCTTGGTCGGGTTTGCGGCGATAGGCTTGGCGCATGGGGCGTTGATTGTGCCGCCAGTTCTTTCCTTATTTGCGCCCAATCTGCGCATGCAGCTCAGACAGCGGCACGACGCGGCCGTGCAGCGGCAGGATGCGCTCAGGTACCAAGCCCAGGCGGTCCAGGTTGTTCACCAGGTTCACATGGTTGGCGTTGGGTGCGGGCGGCGGCGGGCTGCCGGGTGGGCCGGGTGTGTAGGCGTCGGCCTCGATCAGCAGCTTCTCGGCCGGCAACCAGACCATCAAAAAGCCCTGCGCGTGCACGCTGCCTTGCATCTCGTGAATCTCTACGGTTCTGAGTGAGTCGCGCAGCACCGATTTGCCGTCCACGCCCACGATGTTGGCGCGCCGCCCACTGGCCGCCAGGCGGTCGGGTGCCACGCGGTTGGGGTTGGCCAAGACCCGTTCAAAGTAGGGCTTGGCCATGGCGCTGGTGATGAGTTGCGCGCCTTCTCCCACGGCCGCGCGCAAGCCGCCGGCGTGGTCAAAGTGGTGGTGAGAATTGACCACCGTCTTCACGCTCTTGCCTGGCACCAGCGCATTGGCGGCGGTGATGACGGCCAGCGCGCGGCCGTCGTACAAGGGGCTTTCAATCAGCAGGATCTGGTCACTCAGTTCCACCGCCACGCTGTTGTGCGAACCACCGGCCAAGAACCACACGCCGCTCGACACAGCTTGCACGGCGACGTTTTCTTTGGCCGCGCGCACGTTGTCGGGCACGCTGATGTCCACCGCAGTGCCCGTGTTGAATTCGCTCACCGCGATGTCCAGGACCTCAAAGCCGCCCTGGCTTTGTTTGATGCGCTTGGGCAGCATGCCGGGGCTGCCCGTGCTGTTGGCATAGTCCAGGAATTCAGTCACTGCGGCGGTATCGCCTAACACCGGGTGTGGCATGGTCGATTCGACCCGCGTGACCAGCTTGCGTTCGTCGATGAACACCGTGGCCTGCAACTGGCCGGGTGCCGTGAAGCTCAAGGTGGTGTGTGCCTTGCCACCCAGCATGGCAATGCCTGCGACGGCATTGAAACGTTTGGCGGCGGCCAGCGCACTGTGCGGCGTGCTGGTCCACAAATCGTTGACGCGCGGCGCCACTGCCACGGGTGCTGCGCTGGCCGCCGTGCCCGCCAGGTTCCAGGCAAAACCGTCGCGCACAAAGGCCACGGCGCGGGTTTCGCCCTGGCCCATCAGCGGCGTGGCGCCGCCGCCGTTGGGCTCAGAGCGGCTGCGCCCAAACTCTTCACCAAAAGCGCCGGTCTCCAGGTTGTAGCTGCGTTTGAGCAGCGAGTAGTTCAGCCCTGGCCAGCCCATGGCGGGCTGCCAGGCTTGACCAAAGGTGGTGCCGCTGCCGCGGCCGCTGACGACCAGGGTTTTGCTGCTGCCACTTTGCAGCGCTTGTTCGGCTTGTGCGATGAGCGTGTTTGCGTCCAGCGGCGCGGGCGTGTTGGCGCAGGCGCCCAGCACCAGGGCTGCGGCAGCGCCCAGTGTGGCGGCAAGGGTCTTCTTCATGGTCATGGGGCTCCTTCATCAAACCCTGTTGGGCTGCATGGCTAGTACTCCGACCCAGAGATTTCGAAACATGAAAGCGCGTCTTTGACCCGATGGCCGCGTTGCAAATCCTCGCAATGCCTTTGGGCATTGCTGTGGTTTGCGCCTTGCCCTCGGGCCAAATCCATCGCTTTCATCATGTTCTGAAACCCCTGCGCCGGAGTACTAGGGTGGCAGTAGGCCGTGCTCACGACCATCCGGGAAAGCGCCAGCCCCATAGCGCCAGTGCGAGGGAATGCTTCAGGGCGGTGGTGCGTAATGGGGTGCTTGGTGCTTGGTGCTTGGTGCTTGGTGCTTGGTGCTGCGGGCCAGGCTCAGCGGCTGGCCGCAGACGCAGGGGCCATCGGGGCTTCTTGAACCGGGTTGGTCTGCCCCATTTTTTGCATGAACCCACCCTCAGCCCATTCGCTGTAGCGCCAGTCGCCACCGACACTGACCACACCATCGGGCGCGGCCAAGGCGTGCACCGGCACGCCGCGCAACAAACGCGCAAAACTGTCGATCCAGATCGGCAGCGCCAGCCCGCCGCCCGATTCACGTTCGCCCAGGCTGCGCGGCTCGTCGTAGCCCACCCAGGCCACGCCCACGGCACCTGGTGCCCAGCCGGCAAACCAGGCGTCCACGGCGTCGTTGGTGGTGCCGGTCTTGCCATAGAGGTCGTTGCGCTGCAACTGTGCTTGCGCCTTGGCAGCGGTGCCACGCAGGGTCACGTCGCGCAGCAAGGTGTTGACCAGGAAGACGTTGCGCGCCGGCACGACGCGCGTGCTCTCATCCAGCGCCGGCGGTGGTGGCGCTTCGTACAGCACCTGACCCTGCGCGCTGACGATGCGTTCAATCACGACCGGCTCAATGCGGTGACCGCCGTTGGCCAGCACGGCATAGGCGCGCGCCATCTGCATGGGCGTGACGCTGCCGGTGCCCAGGGCGAAGGTCAAGTCCTTGGGCTGCTGGTCCATGTCGAACCCAAAACGTGCGATCCACTCACGCGCTGTGGCCAGGCCCAGCTGCTGCAAGAGGCGCACGCTGACCAAGTTCTTGCTGCGCACCAGGCCTTCGCGCAGCGTGATCTCGCCGTCAAACTTGCCGTCACTGTTGTGTGGGTTCCAGTTGGGTGTGCCGCCGTCGGGCGTGGTCAGAGCGGCGTCGTCCACCAGGGTTTCGGGCATGGCGCCGTTGTCGAACGCGGCCGAGTACAAAAAAGGTTTGAAGGCTGAGCCCGGCTGGCGCTGCGCCTGGGTGACGCGGTTGAACTGCTGGCGCGCGAAAGAGAAGCCACCGACCAGAGCGCGCACTCGGCCCGTGGCCGGCTCGAGCGCCACAAAAGCGCCTTCGGCCTGTGGCCATTGCGCCAGTTGCCACTCAAAAACCTTGCCACGCAACACGGACGTTAGGCGTACGAGCGAGCCTCGGCGCAAGGCAATGTCTTCATGCGCGCGTGGCGCCAGTGCGGCCTGCACCCACTTCAGCGCTTCACCGCGCAGCACCACGGTGTCACCGCTTACCAATTTCGCGGTCAGCTCTTTGGGGCTGGCGGCCATGACGATCGCCCCGCGCAGGTCTTCGTCGTCGCGCACGTCTTTGAGCAGCAGCGCGGCTGCGCGCTCAGCCTGCGCCGCTTCTTCGGGCAGGGTGCTTTGATCTTCGGGGCCGCGCCAGGGCTGCTTGCGTTCATGCGCCATCAGCGCGCGGCGCAGTGCGGCATGCGCGGCGCGCTGGTCTTCAGCGCGCAGTGAGGTGTAGACGCGAATGCCCTCGGTGTAGGCCTTGTCGCCCAGGCGTTCGACCACCGCGCGGCGCGCCATCTCGGCCACGTGCTGAGCCGGCACGTCGGCAAAGACGGCTTTGCGGTAGACCAGCTTGGTGGCCTTGGCTTGGGCTTGCTGCTGGGCCGTGATGACGCCGGTGCGCTGCATGCGTGTCAGCACCCATTGCTGGCGCCTGGTGGCCGCCGCTTCGTTGACGATGGGGTTGGCGTAGATGGGGTTGTTCTGCAAACCGGCCAACATGGCGGTTTCGGCCAGGTTGACTTGTGCCAGCGTTTTGCCGAAGTAGACCTGCGCCGCCGCGCCGTAGCCGTAGGCGCGCTGGCCCAGGTAAATCTGGTTCATGTAGAGCTCAAGAATCTCGTCTTTGCTGAGCTTGCCTTCCAGTTGCCAGGCAATCAGCGCTTCTTTGATCTTGCGTTCGGCCGTGCGCCGTGTGCTCAAGAAAAAGGTGCGCGACACCTGTTGTGTGATGGTGCTGGCGCCGCCACCCACACCGAGCGTGGCGTGTGACACGGCGGCGCGTGCCACACCGCGCCAACTGATGGCGCCGTGTTCGTAGAAGTCAGCGTCTTCGACCGCCAGCACGGCTTGCTGCAAGAGCTTGGGCATGTCCTTGATGGGCACAAACAGGCGTCTCTCGGTGCCGAACTGCGCGATCTCTACGCCGTCGGCTGAGAGAACTTGCAGATGCTGCTGTGGCCGGTAGTCGGTGGCCTTGTCCAGCGAGGGCAGATCGTTCCAGTACCAGGCGGCCGCGATGGCCAGGCCAAGGGCTGCTACCAACAGGCCGATCAACAGCAACGTCAGCAGCGTGCCAATGATGATGAAGCCGCGGGATGCGGCTGGTGGTGCAGCAGCCCGTGCGGCAGCCTTGCCCCAGACCGGCATCAAGGCGCTAGCTCGAACAGCCCCAAGCCGTCGCCCTTGTCGCGCAGCAGCTTGACTTGCGGATGACGCACCAGGTGGGGCAGGGCGGCCATGCTGGACTCAAAGCGCAGCTTGACGCCGGGGACAGCCAAGAGGGCCCAGTTGCCATCGGCGCTGGGGTCCACTTGCTCCGCAGCGCGCACGTATTGCAGCAGCGCTTCGCGGTTTTCGTCGGGCGCGTTGATGATTGTGCTGCTGCCGTCCAGGCCCGGGAAGAAGCCGCCGCCCGACGCGCGGTAGTTGTTGGTGACCACGGCGAAGAAGGCTGCATCGTCAATCGGCCGGCCCTGGTGGCGCAGGTCAACGATGCGCCGGGCGTTGGGTGCCACCAGCTTGCCATTGCGGTCATAACGCGCATCTTGAGTGACATCGATGCGGTAGCTCACGCCTTCCATCATGTCGAAGTCGTAGCCCGGCATGGCGGGGTTGATGAGGTCTTGTTCGGCCGCACCTTGGGGGTCGATGCGGTTAAAGACGGCGCTGGACCGCTCCAGCCATTCACGCACTTGGGAGCCAGTCACGCGCACGATGCTGACAGTGTTGGAATAGACGTAGAGGTCGGCCAGGTTGCGCACCGCCAGCGGCCCGGCAGGGATGTCGGTGTAGTTGCTGGCGCCGCCGCGCCCGCCGGTCTTGAACGGGGCTGCGGCCGACAGCAGCGGCAGCGTGGCGTGCGGTGTGCCAGCCAGCGCGCGCTGGCCGTAAGCCAGCTGCGCCTGCGACACCAGTTGCACTGAAGGGTCGTCCAGCACCAAAGAAAAGTAGCTCGTCAGCGGCTTTTTGGTTTGTGCCACTTCGGCGCGCACGTAGGCCAGCGTGGCTTCGTGTTCGGGTTTGATCAAGTCCACCACCGCCGCATCGGCTTCCACCAGGGCCTGGCGGTTGGCGCGGTCGTAGACCGGTCGCAGCGCGGCGCGGCTGTCGGTGGTCTTCCAACGGCTGCCACTCTTTTCCAGCGTTAGGTCGATGACGCCCAGGTGGCTGCCCCAGAAGCCGGCCATCACGGCGGGCACGCCGTTGATGGTGCCGCGTTCAAGGTCAACCTTGGGGTGGCGGTTGAAAAAGCGGCCCGGAAATTCGCCGTGTGAATGGCCAAAAACGATGGCGTCCACACCCGGCACTTCGGCCAGGCGGGCGACCGTGTTTTCGGCAAAGAACACGGTCTGCCCAAACTCAAAGCCGGTGTGCGCCAGCACCACCACCAGGTCGGCGCCCTGCTCGCGCATGCGTGGCACCATGTCGCGCGCGGTTTGCGGGATGTCCAGCGGCAGCACGCGGCCCTGCAAGTGGATACGGTCCCAGAGCATGATTTGCGGCGGCACGAAGCCGATGACGCCGATCTTGAGCTTGTGTTCATGGCCCGCTTCGTCGCTGAAGCGGCGTTCCAGCATGACGTAGGGCGCAAAGGCCGGTTTGCCTTTGTCGGCGCCTTCGTCGATGAGCACATTGGCACTGACGTAGGGGAAGGCGGCGCCGGCCAGAGCGGTGCGCAAAAAGGTCAGGCCGTAGTTGAATTCGTGGTTGCCCACGTTGGCAGCGTCAAAGCCCAGCGCGTTCATGACTTTGAAGGCCGGATGCACCTGGCCGGCTTGCAGCGGTTTGGCGCGCGCAATGTAGTCGCCCATGGGGCTGCCTTGCAGCAAGTCGCCGTTGTCAAACAGCAGCGTGTTGCGCACTTCAGTGCGCGCCGCTTTGATGAGCGTGGCGGTGCGCGCCACGCCGTATTCCTGCACTGGCTTGTCCTGGTAGTAGTCATAGGACATCAGGTTCACGTGCAGGTCTGTCGTGCCCAGGATGCGCAGCTTCAGTGGCGGTGCCTGCTGGGCATGTGCCGCTGACAGCGTCAACAAAGCAAGGACGAGCAGTGCAGTGGACTTCATGGGGAGGGGCGCAGGTGCAAAGACCGCAGACTACCAAGTTCTGCTGCAGCCCCACAAAAAAACGGCCCGCTCAAAAGCGGGCCGTGGTTTGCCGGGTCTGTGTTCAGTGGCGCTTGGCAGCAGCAGCGTTGTTTTGCTCTACCCAGTCGGCAGCCCAGGCGTCAGAGCGGGCTTGCTCGCGCGCGCCCATGGTCATGGTCCAGGTCAAAAAGCCAGTGGCAAACAGCAAGGGCACGAGGGCAAGGATCACGGGAATCATCAGGCAA
>JANNEX010000292.1:0-4427 GCA_031379155.1 Rubrivivax sp. | reverse complement strand
GTGCCAGCTCCAGGCGTCGTCGGCAAACATGGCCACCCAGTCGAAGCAGCCGGCGTGGCAGATGTAGGCCTGGTAGCGGCCGGGCTTCACATGGCCGTTCATCCAGGCCACCATGAAGCCGCCGTAGCTGCCGCCGCTGGCGAAGATGCGGTTGCTGTCGACCCAGGGCTTCTTGCGCAGGTAATTGGTGCCGGCTTCAATGTCTAACAATTCCAGCTCGCCCCAGCGGTGCGTGATGCTGTCGAGGAAGGCATAGCCAAAGCCCGAAGAGCCGCGGTAATTCACATTCGCGACGACATAGCCTTGCGCCGCAAACAGCTGCATGTTCCAGCGGTAGTGCCAGTTGTCGCCGGGGCCGGTGTGCGGGCCGCCGTGGATGCTGTGCAGCACCGGATACTTTTTCTTGGCGTCGAAGCCGGGTGGGTAGACCAGCCACATCTGCACGTCGTCATCCTGGCCACCTTTGACCCAGACTTCTTCGACCTTGCCCAGCGCCAGCGTGGCCATGATGCTGTCGTTGAAGCCTTCCATGCGCAGCGGCGGTGCACTGCCCACCTGCGCGTGCATGCGGCTGGGGTGAAGGGCTGAATCGGCCACGGTCACGATGGTCTGGCCGGCCACATCGAAGCCAGTCACCCAGCCGCCGGGCACTTTGATGCTGGCCTGGCGCTTGGCGACATCAAACTGCCACAGGTGGGTACGGCCTTTGTCTTCACTGCAAAACAGCAGCGCTTGGCCGTCGTCTTGCCAGTGCAGGGGCGCATGCACCGCACGGTCCCACTTGGCGCTGATGACCGCCCAGGCACCACCGCCGCGGCTCCACAGCGCCAACTGCGCAGGCATGGTGTGCTTCTTGCCAACGTGGCTGGCGGTGAAAGCGATTTGCTGGCCGTCGGGGCTGTAGCGTGGGCCGCCAAAGTCCCACTGCGCATGCTGGGCGATGACCGTGGTTTTGCCGGTGCGGATGTCCATCTCAGCCAGCGCAAAACGGCCGTCGGCGCGCTTGACCTCGGCGGGGTCAAACGCAAAGACGATGCGTTTGCCGTCGGGTGACACATCGAAACTGTTGGCGCCGGGGTCAGAGCGTGTCAGCTCATAGGGCGTGCCTTCAAACAAGTTGCGTACGCGGCCCAAGCTGCCGGCCTTGTCCAGCGTCAGCAAGTGCAGGTGCGCCACACGGCCCATGGGCAGGTTGTGGTCCCAATAGCGGTATTGCGATTCGCTGGTGGCGTAGCCGGTTTCTTTGCGTTCGGAAAATTCTTTGTGCTTGGCGGCTTGCGCCTTGGCGCCTTTCAGTTCAGGCCAGACCCAGGACACGAAGACCAGGCGCTGGCCGTCGGGGCACCAGCGAAAAGCGTCGACGCCGGTGGCCACGTCAGCGGCGCGGCGCGCCTCACCACCGTCGGGCGCGATGACGTAGAGCTGGCTGGTTTTGTCCTTGCTGCCTTCTTGTTCACGCTTGGCAGTGAAGGCGATCAAATCTGACTTTGGACTCCAGCGTGGCTGGCCGTCCTTGTCGCCACAAGTCGTCAACACGCGCGGCGCGCCGCCCAGTGTGGACAGCAGCCACAGCGACGAGGCCGAGGTGTTGTTGGCCATCGCGTAGCGTGTGAGCGAGACAGCAGCCTGCGCGCCGTCGGGGCTGAGGCTGGGGCTGCCCAGGCGTTCCAGCTGCCACAGGGTGTCGACGCTGATGTTTTTCTTCTTGGCCATGGCGCAGACTTCCAAAGTTAGCGTGGTTTGTTCAGTTGCCAGTCCAGATGCGATTTCACCGCCGGCCACTCAGGCGCGGTGATGCTGTAAACGGCCGTGTCGCGCACCGTGCCGTCGCTGGACAGTGAATGCGCGCGCAGCATGCCGTCGAGCTGCGCACCCAGCCGCTCGATGGCGCGCCGGCTTTGTGTGTTCAGGCGATGCGTGCGGAATTCCACCGCGATGCAGCCCAGCGCGTCAAAGGCATGGCCCAGCAGCAGGCGTTTGCACTGCGTGTTCAGCGGTGTGCGCTGCACGCTGTTGGCGTACCAAGTACTGCCAATCTCGACGCGTTTGTTCTTGGCGTCGATGTTCATGTAGGTGCTCATGCCCACGACTTTGCCGCTGGCGTCACACACCGTGAAAGGCAACATCGAGCCGCTGGCTTGCAAGCCCAGGCGCCGTTCAATCTCGGCCGCCATGCCTTCGGGTGAGGGCACGGCGGTGTACCAAAGGCGCCAGAGTTCACCGTCGGCGCTGGCCGCGCACAGGGCGTCGTGGTGGCTGGCTTGCAGTGGCCGCAGCGTGGCGTGTGGGCCGCTGAGCAGTATCGGATCAGGCCAGGGCATGGGCATGCGTATCGATGTGGGTCAGCGCAATTCAGCGGTTATGCTTTTGCATGAAAACGAGCTTTTCAAACAGCGTCACGTCCTGCTCGTTTTTCAGCAGCGCGCCCACCAGCGGCGGTATGGCCACCTTGTCGTCTTTGCTTTGCAAAGCGTGCAGCGGAATGTCTTCGGCCACCAGCAGTTTGAGCCAATCCAGCAGCTCGCTGGTGCTGGGTTTTTTCTTCAGCCCGGGCAGGTTGCGGATGTCGTAGAAGGTCTTCAGCGCGCTGCCCAGCAGGTCTTTTTTCAGCGTCGGGAAGTGCACGTCGACGATGGCGCGCATGGTGTCGGCGTCGGGGAATTTGATGTAGTGGAAGAAGCAGCGGCGCAAGAAGGCGTCCGGCAGTTCTTTTTCATTGTTGCTGGTGATGAAGACGACAGGCCTGTGCACGGCGCGCACCAGTTCTCGCGTTTCGTAGACGTAGAACTCCATGCGGTCGATTTCACGCAGCAAGTCGTTCGGAAATTCGATGTCGGCCTTGTCGATCTCGTCGATGAGCAGCGCCACCGGCTGGTCGGCGGTGAAGGCCTGCCACAGCACACCTTTGACGATGTAGTTGTGGATGTCCTTGACCTTCTCCCCACCTTCAACACCCGCCAATTGACTGTCTCGCAAGCGGCTCACGGCGTCGTATTCGTACAGCCCCTGTTGCGCCTTGGTGGTGCTTTTGATGTGCCACTGCAAGAGCGGCATGTTCAGCGCCTGCGCCACCTCTTCGGCCAGCATGGTCTTGCCGGTGCCGGGCTCACCCTTGACCAGCAGCGGGCGCTTGAGCGTGACAGCGGCGTTCACCGCCAGCATCAAATCGGGGGTGGCGACGTACTGGTCTGAGCCTTGGAATTTCATCGTGCGGCGCCCGGCGTGGGCGCCTGGACGAATCGGTTTTGCGGGGGTCGGATCAGTATAAGGGCCGCCCTATAATCGCCCCCGGCCTGTGCCTGAACCACCCCAAAACCCGATGATGGACAAAGCGATTACCTTCCTGCTGGCGCTCATGCTTGTCAGCACCGCCCAGGCCCAAGACGCCGCAGCCGGCAGGCAAAAAGCCGCCATGTGCATAGGCTGCCACGGCATCATTGGCTACCAGGCCAGCTTTCCAGAGATCCACAAAGTGCCCATGATCTCGGGCCAAAACGCCAAGTACATCGTGGCTTCGCTGTCTGCTTATAAAAAGGGCGAGCGCAAACATCCCACCATGAAGGGCATTGCCGGCTCTCTGAGCGACGCCGACATGGCCGACCTGGCGGCTTACTACGAAGCCTTGCCCCCGGCGCTGGTCAAGACCGTGGCTGACACGCCTGCGGTGACACCGTCAGCCGAAGTGGCCGCACTCTTGACCAAGGGTGCCTGTGTGTCTTGCCACGGCGCCAACTTCAACAAGCCCATCGACGGCGCTTATCCCAAGATTGCCGGCCAGCATGCCGACTACCTCAACGTCACGCTGCGCTCTTACGGTCGTGAAGGCAACCCGCAAGTGGGGCGCAGCAACGCCATCATGGCCGGCCAGGTCAAGCAGTTCAAGCGCGAAGAACTCAAAGCCATTGCCAACTACATCGGCTCTTTGCCGGGTGACTTGCGCACGGTGCCGCAGAGCAAATTCCGCTGAAACTGTCTTCACTTACAACGGCCGCCTTGCACTGCAAGGCGGCCGTCGTTGTTTACAGCTCCAGGTGGATGAGGGTGGCGTCGATGCGGTTGCGGTCTGCGGCCAGTTTGCCTTTGACATTGACCATGCGGTCATTGCGAATGTCGGCTGCGCTGCCCACCACATAAGTCGGTGTGCCGGAATAGCTGACGGTGATGCCGCGCGCGACAAAGGTCTTTAGCACAGCGTCCACGGCGGTGATGCGCCCTTCCAGTTCAACCTAGAAACGGCAGTTGACCGCTTTCCTCCGCAGGTAACACCGCAGGAGCATTGAGTTTTCTGGCCACGACAAACTTCACCTGTTGGGTGAAAGCGCTACGCACCCGATTGGGCAGCGCTGCGGGGTGCTGGCGGCGTTGCTCCTCCTCGCGGCCATGAGGCCGCAGCGTCGTCGCGCCTTGCCACCACCCCGCATCGCAGC
>JANNEX010000264.1:0-9847 GCA_031379155.1 Rubrivivax sp. | reverse complement strand
TTGCAAAGCCTGGTGGAAGACACCGGCTGGCCCAAGCCCAGCGTGCACCGCATGCTGGCGCAACTGGAAGGCGCGGGCCTCATTCAGCGCGAGGCCAACACGCGCCAGTACAGCACCGGCGTGCGCTTGCGCCGTTTCGCCGAAGACTTGCTGCTCAACAGCACCTTTCACGCCGCGCGCCACCGCGTGTTGCGCGCGCTGGTGGACGAGGTGGGCGAAAGCTGCAACATCACCGGCTTTGTCGGCGGCGAAGTGGTCTACCTGGACCGCGTGGAAACCGCCGCGCCGCTGCGCTTTTATCTGCACCCAGGCTCGCGCGTGCCGGCGCACTGTTCCGCCAGCGGCAAGGTCTTTTTGTCGCAGATGGCCGCCGCGCAGCGCCAGCGTTTGCTGCATGTGGCGCCGCTGGAGCGCTGCACGGCGCAGACCATCACCGACGCGGACCTGCTCGAGCGTGAACTGAAGTTGGTGCGCCGCGAAGGCCATGGCCTGGACCGCGAAGAATTCCTGCCCGGCTTGGTGTGCGTGGCCGTGCCCGTTCCTCCCCCTGCGGGCAGCACACACGCCAGCCTGTGCGTGGCCTTGCAGGCCCCTGCCGTGCGCTTGCCCATAGCCAAAGCGCTGCAATGGCTGGGCGCCTTGCAGCGCGCCGCCCAGGCGCTGGGCCGCATCGAAGCTGACGCGCTGGCGTGCGCCGTTGATGCGGCACCGAAAGCGCGCCGTTCTGGCGCCCGCACCAGCGCCGCAACCAACGCCAAGACCCAGCCCACCCGAAAGCGCCGATGAGCGAGTTGAGTGACATGAGGCCCGAACTGCGCCTGAGCGTGCGTGAACTCTTCGGCCTGGACAGCGACCTGCGTGTGCCGGCCTTTGCGCAGCGCGATGAACACGTGCCCGAAGTCGACGCTGCCTACCGCTTCAACCCCGACGTGACGCTGGCCATCCTGGCCGGCTTTGCGCAAGACCGGCGTGTCATGGTGCAGGGCCTGCACGGCACCGGCAAGTCCACCCACATTGAACAGGTGGCGGCGCGCCTGAACTGGCCTTGTGTGCGTGTCAACCTGGACGGCCACGTCAGCCGCCTTGACCTGGTGGGCCGCGACGCCGTGGTGCTGCGTGAAGGCCAGCAGGTGACTGAATTCCAACCCGGCATCGTGCCCTGGGCCTTGCAGCGGCCGGTGGCGCTGGTGTTTGACGAATACGACGCCGGCCGGCCCGACGTCATGTTCGTCATTCAGCGCGTGCTGGAACGCGAAGGCAAGTTCACGCTGATGGACCAGAACCGCGTGCTCAAAGCGCACGCCGGCTTTCGGCTCTTTGCCACCTCCAACACCGTGGGCCTGGGCAACCTCAATGGCCTGTACCACGGCGCGCAGCGCCTGAACCACGCGCAGATTGACCGCTGGAACATCGTGGCCACGTTGAACTATTTGCCGGCGGCTGAAGAAGCCGCCATCGTGCTGGCGCGCGTGCCGGCCATGGCCAGTGACCTGGCCCGTGTCAAGCAGATGGTGGCCCTGGCGGACCTCACGCGCCAGGGTTTTGCGGCCGGTGACCTGTCCACCTTGATGTCACCGCGCACCGTCATCACCTGGGCCGAAAATTTGCAGATCTTTGCCGACCTGGGGCTGGCCTTTCGCTTGTCGTTTGCCAACAAGTGCGACGAGGCCGAGCGGCCCGTGGTGGCCGAGTATTTCCAGCGCTGTTTTGGCCAGGAACTGATACTGCCTAACGGTTAAGTTGCGCATGAGCACCGTACAAGCCACAGCCCGCCAGCAGCAAAAGCTGGAAGAGCTGTGCGTGGCCAGCATCCGCGCCCTGGCGCGTGAGCGTGACCTGCACTTTCGTGGCCAGCGCCTGCACTGGGGCCGCCAGCGCTTGCCGCTGTTTGCGCCGCATTTGCATCCCGCACTCGATAAAGACGACTTCGACTCCTTCCGCGGCGCGGCCGACGGTTTGGCCCTGCGGCTGCGCTTTTCTGACGCCGCCCTGCACCAGCATCTGGCACCGCCGGGGCCGCTGCGCCGTCTGCTCTTTGACCTGCTTGAGCAGTTTCGCGCCGAGTCTTTGGTGCTGGATGCGTGGCCCGGCGTGCAAGCCAATTTGCAGCACCGCTTCGAGGCCTGGTCACGCGGCTACCAGGGCAGTGGCCTGGCCGACACGGCACGCGGTTTGCTGTTGTTCACGGTGGCGCAGGTGGGGCGTGCGCGTGTCACCCACCAGCCGCCGCTGTCCGAATTCGAAGACTTGATGGAAGCCACCCGTGCGGGCCTAGGCCCGCAGTTAGGCCACGGCCTGGCCGCCCTGCGCCGCACGCGCTTTGACCAGGCCGCCTACGCCCAAGCCGCGCTGGCCATCGCCGACGCCGTGGCGCAGATGCTGGAAGCGGCCAACGGCGCGGCCACCGAGCCGTCTCAATCATTGAGCGACGAACGCGATGAGCAAGTCGCCTTCGGCTTCATGATGGAGCTGGACGACACGCCACCAGGCGAAGCCAGCCGCAGCGTCGTCGCCGGCCACAGCCGCGTCTTGCACAGCAGTGCCAGCGGCTACCGCATCTACACGACGGCCTACGACCAGGAGCAGCGCCCCGCGCGCCACATGCGGCGCGAACAGCTGGACGAATTGCGCCAGCGCCTGGACAGCCGCGTGGCCGCGCAAGGCATCAACTTGCAACGCCTGGCACGGCAGTTGAAGGCCGCGCTCTCGCGCCCCGCGCGTGACGACTGGGCGCAGGCCCAGGAAGAAGGCTTCATTGATGGGCGGCGGCTGACGCAACTCATCACCTCGCCCACCGAGAGGCGCTTGTTCCGCCAGCCGCTGCAAGAGCCGCAGGCCGACGCCGTCGTCAGCTTCGTGATTGATTGTTCGGGCTCGATGCGTGCGCACATCGAAGCCGTGGCCCTGCTGGTGGACGTGCTGAGCCGGGCCTTGGACATGGCCGGTGTGCCGAGTGAAATTCTGGGCTTCAGCACCGGTGCCTGGAATGGCGGCCGGCCCCTGCGGCAATGGCAGCGCGCCGGCCGCCCAGCGCACCCGGGCCGCTTGAACGAGACCCTGCACCTCGTGTTCAAAGACGCTAACAGCGCCTGGCGCCACGCACGGCGCGACATCGCGGCCTTGCTGCGCAGCGACCTCTTTCGCGAAGGCGTGGACGGCGAAGCCCTGGCCTGGGCCGCGCAACGCCTGCGCAGGCGCAGCGAACCGCGCAAGCTGCTTATCGCCATTTCAGACGGCTGCCCCATGGACGGTGCCACACAGCTGGCCAACGACACCCATTACCTGGACCACCACTTGCAGCAGGTGGCGGCCAGCATCGAAGCGGCGGGCGACATCGAGCTGGCGGCCATCGGCGTGGGCCTGGATCTCAGCCCCTACTATGGCCATTGCCACGCGCTGGATTTGGACGCCGGCCTTGGCAACGCCGTGTTCCAGGAATTGGTCAACCTCATGGGCCGCCACCGGCGGCGTTAGGAGCCCCACATGTTGCATGTCAAGCCCGCGTTTCAGCGTCGCAAAGCGGCCCTCTTTTTGCTCGCCGCCTGGCCGCTGTGGGCCGCCGCGCAGGGCTATCCGGACAAGCCGATTCGCTTTGTCGTGCCCTATCCGCCGGGTGGTGGCACCGACGTGATTGCGCGCATCGTGCAGCAGCGTTTCCAGGTCGCACTCGGCCAAGCCATCGTGATTGAAAACAAAGGCGGCGCTGGCGGCTCGGTGGGCACCGAAGCCGTGGCCAAGGCAGCGCCTGACGGCTACACGGTGCTGTTCACGCTCAGCTCGCACACCATCAACCCAGCCATCTTTCCCAAGCTCAACTACGACACGGTGAAAGACTTCGAACCGGTGGGCCTGGTGGCGTCACTGCCGCAGATCCTGGTGGCTGGTTTGCAGTTTGCACCTAACACAATAAGTGAGATGACAGCCCTGGCCAAGGCCAAACCCGGCACGCTGTCGTTTGCAAGCGTGGGCAATGGCTCTCCCGGCCACCTGGCCGGTGAGCTGCAAGCCATCCGCACTGGCGTGGCGCTGACCCACATTCCCTACCGCGGTGGCGGCCCGGCGGTGACCGACGTGATGGGCGGCCAGGTGCCCACACTGTGGGTCAGCATTCCAGCCGCAGCGCAGTTTGTGAAGACCGGCAAGATCAAGGCGCTGGCCGTGTCCACCGTCAAGCGCAGTGCGGCTTTTCCGAGTGTGCCAACGATGCAGGAAAGTGGTGTCGCCGACTTTGAAGTTGACAGTTGGTACGCCCTGTTTGTGCCCGCCAAGACGCCGCGCGCCATCATCGACAAGCTGAACAAAGCACTGAACGAGGTGGTGGCCGACGCTGACATCCGCGACAAGCTGCTGGCCCAGGGTGCCGAAGGTGTGGGCGGCACGCCTGAACGCCTGGGCCAAGCCGTGGCGGCTGAATTGCCCAAGTGGGCCAAACTCGCCAAAGACGCCAACATCAAAGCAGATTGAGATGAGCGAGCCAACGCATCAAGTCAGTGACATGGTGGCACGCGCCCGCGCTGCCCAAGCCATTGCCGACCGCTACGACCAGGCGCGGGTGGACGAACTGGTGGCAGCCGCCGGCTGGGCCATCATGGAGCCCTCTCGCAACCGCGTACTGGCCGAGCTGGCGGTGGCCGACACCGGCATCGGCAATGTCGAAGACAAGGTCCGCAAGAACCACCGCAAGACCCTGGGCTTGCTGCGTGACTTGCAAGGCGCCAAGTCGGTGGGCGTGATTGCCGAAAACGCTGGCAGCGGCATTGTCGAAATCGCAAGGGCGGTGGGCGTGGTGTGCGCCATCACGCCGTCCACCAACCCGGGTGCGACGCCGGCCAACAAGATCATCAACGCGCTCAAGGGCCGCAACGCGGTCATCGTGGCCCCTTCGCCCAAAGGCTGGACCACGGCAGCGCGCTTGATCGAATTCATGCACGCGCAGTTCACGCGTGTCGGTGCACCGCATGATCTGGTGCAAGTGTTGCCCGAGCCCGTGACCAAGGCGTCGACGCTGGCACTGATGCAGCAGTGCGACCTGGTGGTGGCCACCGGTTCGCAAGCCAACGTGCGCGCCGCCGCCGCCTGCGGCACACCGGCTTTTGGCGTGGGCGCGGGCAACGTCGCCGGCATCGTCGACGACAGCGCCGACTTTGATGTGGCGGCCGAGCACATCGTGCGCAGCAAGACCTTCGACAACGCCACCAGTTGCTCGTCAGAGAACAGCCTGGTCTTGATTGGCCAGGCACGTGAGCCCATGTTGGCCGCCCTGCGCGCACGCGGTGCCGTGATGTTGAACGCGGCGCAAAAAGCGCAACTGCAACACATGATGTGGCCCGACGGCAAGTTGTCGGCCGCCGCCACCGGCCAGAGTGCTGCCGTGGTCGCCCAGCGCGCGGGCTTGTTTGACGTCGCCGCGCTTTCGCCGACCATCCTGCTGGTCGAAGAGAGGGGCTTCGGCGCTGGGCACCCCTTCTCTGGTGAAAAACTCAGCCCCGTGTTGACTATTTACAGCGTGGCCGATTTTGCGCAGGCGCAAGACACCGTGCGCCGCATCTACGCTTACCAAGGCGCCGGTCATTCGGTGGGCCTGCACAGCACACGGCCTGAACAGGCGCTGGCGTTGGCGCTGCAGCTGCCGGTGTCGCGTGTCATCGTGGACCAGGCGCACTGCATTGCCACCGGCGGCAGCTTTGACAACGGCCTGCCGTTTTCACTGAGCATGGGCTGCGGCACCTGGGGCGGCAACAGCTTTTCCGACAACATGAACTACCGTCATTTCCTCAACATCACACGCATCTCACGGCCCATTGCCGAGCGGGTGCCGACAGAGGCAGACATCTTCGGCGACTACTTTGCGCGCTTTGGCAAAGCATGAACGTGCTTACCGTTCGGGCGCTGATAGACAACGCGCCTAACCCGCAAACGGTGTATGCCCACGCCACTGAAACTGCGGCGCAGTTGACTTACGCCGATCTGCAAGCCGCCTGCGGCCGCGTCGCCACACTGCTGCTGTCGCAAGGATTGGTGCCAGGCGACACGGTGTCGCTGGTCATGCCCAACGGCCTGGGCACTTTGCAGCTGTTGCTGGGCGCCCTGCGCGGCGGCTGGTGCGTGAACCCTGTCAACCTGCTGTCGCAGCCCAAGCAAATGCGCTATGTGCTGGCGCACAGCGACTGTAAGCTGGCGCTGGCAAGCGCCGAATGGGCGCCCAAGCTGCGCAGCCTGATGCCGCAGTTGCGCGTGCTGGAATTGGACCCTGATGAGCTGGTGCTGCCAGCCGCTGCGGCTGAAACCGCTGCGCCACAAGCGCGAGACCTGGCGCTGCTGATGTACACCTCAGGCACCACGGGCCAACCCAAGGGCGTGATGCTCACGCAAGCCAACCTGGCCGCCAACGCGCAAGCCATCGCGGCCGAACACCAACTGGTTGCTGCCGACCGCGTGCTGGGTGTGCTGCCGCTGTACCACATCAACGCTTTCGCCGTGACCATGCTGGCGCCCTTGGCCAGCGGCGGCAGTGTGGCCATGGCGCCGCGCTTTTCTGCCACGCGCTTTTGGGCCCAGGCGGTGGACAGCGGCTGCACGTGGATCAATGTCGTGCCCACCATCATTTCGTCGTTGCTGCAAAGCGTTGCGCCACCGCGTGCATCAACACGCGGCATTCGCTTTTGCCGCTCGGCCTCTGCGGCCCTGCCAAGCGAGCATCTGCGCGGCTTTGAGGACAAGTTCGGCATCGGCGTCATCGAAACCATGGGCCTGACGGAAACCGTGGCACCCAGTTTTTCCAACCCGTTAGACCCGGCGCAGCGCAAGCTGGGTTCGGTGGGCAAGGCGAGCGGCGGCGAAGCGAAAGTCATAGACGAACAAGGGCAAACCTTGCCCGACGGCAGCACGGGCGAAATTGCCATTCGCGGCCCCCATGTCATGACCGGCTACTACAAGAACGAAGCAGCCACCGCAGAGTCCTTCACGCCCGACGGCTGGCTGCGCACTGGCGACCTCGGCCACCGCGATGGCGACGGTTTTTTCTTCGTCAGCGGCCGCATCAAAGAACTCATCATCAAAGGCGGCGAGAACATTGCACCGCGTGAGATTGACGAAGCGCTGCTCAAACATCCTGCGGTGCTGGACGCCGCTGCGGTGGGCGTCCCTGACACCCACTACGGCCAAGAAATCTTGGCCTGCATCGTCTTGCGCCAAGGTGCACAGACCGATGAAGCCAGCCTGCGCAGCTTCTGCGAAGAGCACCTGGGCCGCTACAAAACGCCCAAGCACTTTCGCTTTGTCAGCGATCTGCCACGCGGCCCTTCAGGCAAAGTGCAGCGGCTCAAACTCAGCACACTGATCTGAAGCTTCAGTTCACGCTGGGCAACCAGGTCGCCAGCTTGGGGAAGATGAGCAACAAGCCCACACCCACCAACTGCAAGATCATGAACTGCACCATGCCGGCATAGATGTCCTTCATCTCCCACTGCGGCACCACGCCTTTCAAAAAATAGGCCGACAAAGCCACCGGCGGGCTCAACCAGGCGGTTTGCAAAGTCACTGCCACCAGAGTGCAAAACCAGATCAGGTCTATGCCCGCCGCCTGCACGATGGGCAAGGCAATCGGGATCACGATTAACACAATCGGCACCCATTCCAGCGGCCAGCCCAGCACAAACACCAGCGCCAGGATAACGATCAACATGAGCATGGGCGGCAACGCCAGGCTGTTCAACATCTGGGCCAAAAAGTCGGCACTGCCCAGGCGCGAAAACACGGCGCCAAAGAGGTTGGACGCAGTCACCAGCAACAAGATCATGCTGGAGATTTCCAGCGTCGCCAGGCCCGCGCGTTTGAGCTTGGCCCAGTTCATGCGGCCCGAGCCCACGGTCAGCACAAAAGTGGCCAGGCAGCCCACGGCACCGGCGTCGGTGGGTGTGGCAATGCCCATCAGGATGACACCCAGCGTGGACATGATGACCACCACCACGGGCAGCACGCCTATGGCCAGGTCGGCAACCACCGGGCCCAGCGACTTGGGCCGCAATTCAGGCGCCAGCGCCGGCCCCAGGCTGGGGTTGTGCCAGCAGCGAATAAGCGTCCAGGCGATGAACAGGCCCGACAGCAGCAAACCGGGCAGCACCGCAGCCGCAAACAAGTCGGTGGCCGGCACACCCACCACCGGGCCCATGACGATGAGCATGACCGAGGGCGGAATCAGGATGCCCAGCGTGCCACCCGCAGTGATGGCGCCGGCTGACATCTTGGGGTCGTAGCCGCTTTTGATCATCGAAGGCCCGGCCATCACACCCAGCAAGGTGACCGATGAACCCACGATGCCGGTGGCCGCTGCAAAGATGGTGGCGGTGATCAGCACCGCCAGATACAGCGAACCGTTGAGCCCCGCCAGCAGTTGCTGAATGCCGTTGAACAGCCGTTCCATGATGCCCGACTGTTCGAGCAAAAAGCCCATGAACAAGAAGAAGGGAATGGCCGCCAGGATGGTGTCTTTCATAACCGAATAGGTCTGCAAGACAGCCAGGTCCAGCACCACCGGCCCCAGCGCAATGAAGCCGGTGGTCATGGCCACCGCCGCCAGCGTGAAGGCGATGGGAAAGCCGATGAAGATGACCGTGAACAGCACGCCCAGGGCAAGCAGGCCAAGGATTTCGTTGCTCAAAGCAGCACCTCTTGGGCCACCGAGCTGGCGCTGTCGGGCCAGCGCCCCGTGTGCAGCGTGTGCAGACACTTCAAACACTCGCTGCTGATCTGAATCAGCAGCAGCGCACCAGCCAGCGGCATGCCCAACTTGAAGGGCCAGGTGATGGGCTGCCAGGCGCTGCTGACAAAAGTTTCGTTGCCCACGAAGGCCTTGACGAAGTAGCCCCAGCCGACAAAGGCGAACACACCCGCAAAAGGCACGGCCATGAACAGATAGCCAGCCAGGTCAACCGCCGCTTGGCGCCGGGGCGACCACTGGGCGTAAACAGTATCGGTGCGCACGTGGCCCTTGCGTTGCAACGTGAAGGCCGCACCGAGCATGAAAAAGCTGCCGTACAACATGAAGGTCATGTCATAGGCCCATTGCGTGGGCGCGTTGAAGACATAACGCGCCACCACTTCCCAGCACAGCGACAGCACCATGGGAGCGATGAGCCAGGCCACGGCGTGGCCCGACCAGATGGCCACCTGGTCAATGCGCCGCGCCGCACGGGCCAGTGCTGAATCTTTGTCGCTCATGGGCTTGCCCTTTGTCGCTTGGGGGGTGGCGTGCGCGGCTTTTGCTGGGTGCTTTTACTTGGCGTTAGGCGAATCCATGCCCAACTGAAAATACAGGCCGTTGATCTTGTTCCAGTAAGGCACCACCAGCTTGGCAAAAACACGCTGCGAATCCAGCGCCTCTTTGAAGAAGGGGTTCTTGCCAGCCTCGCGGTCATAGATCAGGTTGGTGGCCTTGATGAAGGCCGGGAAGATGTCGCGCGGCGTGTCGTGGATCTGCACCTTGTGCTCATTCTTCAGCTTGTCCAGCGCAACGGCATTGCGGTGCACGTTGAAGGTGTAGGTTTCCGTCATCGTCGCCATCGCGGACGCCTCGACGATCGCCTTCAGGTCCGCCGGCAGCTTGTTCCACGCCGTCTTGTTGAGCAGCAGCTCGCCCACGTCGGTCGACTGATGCAGGCCCTGCAGGTAGTAGTGCTTGAAGACGGTATGGAAACCCAGCGCCATGTCATCGGCCGGGCCGATCCATTCGGCGGCGTCGAGCACACCGCGCTGCGCCGCCGGCACGATTTCGCCGCCCGGCATCGCAACCGCGTTGACGCCCATTTCCTTGAAGATCTCACCCACCAGCCCGGGCGGCGAGCGGTAC